>JBKJWJ010000210.1:0-7330 GCA_046716905.1 Gaiellaceae bacterium | reverse complement strand
GTTCGGAACCTGGCTCTTGCTCGAGCCGGGCGAGGCCGACCGCTACCTCGACCAACGGCTCGGCGAGGAGCCGCTCACACGAGCGTTCACGCCGTCTAGCCTTGCTGCGCGACTCCATCAGCGCCGGGCTCCGGTCAAGGCCGCGCTCCTCGACCAGCGCGCCGCCGCTGGCATGGGGAACATCTACGCGGACGAGGCGCTCTGGCGCGCCCGGATCCACCCGCTTCGAGCCGCCGGCGACCTCGACGGGGAGGAGGTCAAGAGACTCCACAAGTCCGTCCGCGAAGCGCTGAAGGCGGGAATTGCTCGCCAGGGAACCACTCTCCGCGACTACCGAACCCCGGACGGCGAGCCCGGACGGATGCAGACTGCCCTCCGTGTCTACGGCCGAGAAGGGGAGCCGTGCTACCGGTGCGGCGCCCAGATCGGCAAGACCCGCGCCGGGGGACGGGGAACCTGGTACTGCCCGGACTGCCAGCCGCTCGTCCCGAACTGCGCAGGCGACTGACGTGAGAGTCATCGTGACCGGTGGAGCCGGGTTCATCGGCTCGCACGTGGCTGACGCTTTCCTGGAGCGCGGTGACGAGGTGCTTGTGGTGGACGACCTGTCCTCGGGCAGCCGTGGTCAGGTTCCGGAGGCCGCCGCCTTGGCCGAGATCGACATCGCGAGAGAATCCGCAGTCCGAGAAGCGTTCACCGCTTTCGCGCCCGAGTTCGTCTGCCATCTCGCAGCACAATCCAGCGTGACTGTCTCGGTTGCCGATCCCGAGCGGGACTTCGGCTCAAATGTCCAAGGGACGTTCAACGTCGTGCGGGCAGCAACGGATGGAGGCGCGCGAGTGGCGTTTGCGTCGACCGGAGGGGCGCTCTACGGAGAGGACGCTCCGATCCCCACGCCGGAGAGCTACGTCCCCAAGCCGCTGGCTCCTTACGGTGCATCGAAGCAGGCGGGAGAGGCCTTCGTCTCCACCTGGCAGCGGTTTCACAGCATCGCGCACGTCGTGTTTCGCCTCGGCAACGTGTACGGGCCGCGCCAGAATCCCCACGGCGAGGCCGGTGTGGTCGCGATCTTCAGCGAGCAGCTCATCCGGGATCGGACACTCGTCCTCTACGGCGGGGGCAAGCCGACACGCGACTACGTCCACGTTGGCGACATCGCCCGCGCTTTCGTGAAGGTCGCAGACTCGCCTCTGGCGGGGACGTTCAACCTCGGGTGGGGTAAGGAAGTCTCGGTGCTCGAGCTGCTCGAGGTGATCCAGAGGGCTGCCGACAAGCATGCCGAGCCGGAGTTCCAGCCGCTGCGTCCTGGGGAGCTGACCCGAAGCGCCATCGACTCGACCGCCGCGGAGGAGGCGTTCGGCTGGCGTCCGGAAGTCGAGCTCGATGAGGGCGTCGCCGACACGTTTCGCTGGTACGCGGACACACACGGCTGAGCGAGGAGGCGTCGACAGGAGCCCGCTGTACCCTCTGACGAAGGTGCGCGGAGCCTGGTTCCGGACCCTCAATGGCTGATGCGGCGGCGCCTGCCGCGCGTTCGCGCGCGTTCGCGCCCGATCCCGGGCACGTTGCAGTCGGAATCGGCATCGCGGTGGGAGTCGGTGCTCTCGCAGCCGCCGATGGGGGGTACTTCGCTCCTGCGTGGGGCTGGACGGCGCTCGTGGGCCTCTGGCTCGTCGCCGCCTGGCTCTTCCTCGGGCGCGCAACCCTCCACGGTGGCCGCCTGGCCGGGATCTTCGCCGGTGCCGTCGCCGGGCTCGCCTTGTGGACCTGGGTCTCGCTCGCCTGGACGGGGAACACGGTGCAGACAGTCCTCGAGGGCTTTCGCATGCTCGCGTACGCGGCAGTCGCGGCCGCTCTCGTCCTTGTGGTCAGGCGGGACGCTGCTCCGGCGCTGATCCGCGGCGTCTTCGCTGCGATCGCCCTCATCTCGCTCTACGGCCTCGGAACCCGGCTCTTTCCCGACAGGATCGGGACGTACGACCCGGTGTCCACGTACCGGCTCTCGGAGCCGATCGGGTACTGGAACGGCCTCGGGATCTTCGTCGCCATCGGCCTGCTGCTGGCGCTCGGCGCCGTGGCTCGCGAGCGGAGCACGGCCACGAGAGCGCTCGCTGCCGCCGTGTTCGTCCTGCTGGTTCCGGCGCTCTACTTCACGTTCAGCCGTGGAGCATGGATCGCGCTTGGAGCGGGGCTCATCGCCGCCGTCGTTCTCGATCCGCGTCGACTCCAGCTCGTTCTCGCGTTCGTCGTCGTCGGGATCCCCGGTCTGGCCGCGGCCTGGATCGGGTCCAGCTCGGAGGCGCTGACACGACAGGACTCGTCGATCAGCGCGGCCGCCGACCAGGGGCAAGAGGTCGCCTTCTTCGCGGTGATCCTGGCACTCATCGCTGCTGGAGCGGCCGCCGGGCTCGCGGCGGCCGAGAGACGAGTGGTACCGAGCCGGAAGCTGCGCCTCGGCTTCGCTGCGGTGCTCCTCGCCCTGGTCCTGGGGGCGGCGGCAGTCGGCGTCGTCCGTCTGGGCGGACCCGTCGAAATGGTCGACCGCGCGTACGACGCCTTCAAGACGCCCACAGCCAATCCCGAAAACCTCGACGATCGGCTGTTCACGTTCAGCGGCAGCTATCGCCCGGAGCTCTGGGAGGAGTCGTGGAACCAGTTCACCGACCGCCCGATCCTGGGCGGCGGCGCAGGGACGTACGAGCAGCACTGGCTCAGCGACCGGCCGATCCCGCACAAGGTGCGCGACGGGCACAACCTCTACCTCGAGACTCTCGGGGAACTAGGCCCGCTAGGCCTGGCTCTCCTCATCCTCGCGCTCGGTGCCCCGCTCGTCGCCGCCCTCCGCGCTCGGCGCGAACCGCTGGCCGTCGGCGTGTTCGGAGCCTACGTCGCCTACCTGGTGCACGCGGGGGTCGATTGGGACTGGGAGCTGCCGGCGGTCACCGTGGCCGCGCTGGCCTCCGGCGCGGCGCTTCTGGCCCTCAGAGGCGCCCGCGATGGGGAAGTCAGGCCCGGTTTGCGCGCGAGGGTTGTCGTCGGAGCTGTGGCTGCAGTCGTCGCGGGGGTGGCGTTCGTCGGCCTCATCGGCTCGAGCGCGCTCTCCGCGAGCGAGGGGGCCGCGACCGCCGCGACTCCGGACTGGGACGAGGCGGAGGACGAAGCGCGGAAGGCCAAGCGCTGGGCGCCCTGGTCATCCGAGCCGTGGCAGCGCCTCGGCGAGGCACAGCTCGGCAGGGGAGACAACGCAGCGGCGCGCGAGAGCTTCCGCAGGGCGATCGACAAGGAGCCCGTGGACTGGCTCCTCTGGTTGCGGCTTGCCGAGGCCAGCTCGGGTGCCGACCGGCGGGATGCGCTCGACGAAGCTGAGCGCCTGAACCCCCTGAGCCCCGAGGTCATGGAGCTCCGCCGCGAGGACGACGAATAGAGGATGTTCCGTCGCGATCCCCTCGCCGATCCCGAACCGCTGATCAAGCGTGTCTACGCGTACGCGGCCTACCGGGTCGGCGACGGGCCTGACGCGGAAGACGTGACGAGCGAGACGTTCGAACGGGCGCTCCGCTACAAGAAGAGCTACGACCCGCGCAAGGGCGAGCCGGTCGCCTGGCTGCTCGGAATCGCCAAGCGCTGCATCGACGGAAGCTGGTCGAACACCGAGTTCGCGACCGACGACGTGGACGCCGTGGACACGGGCGATCTCGAGGAGGACACGATCAGGCGGCTGACCATGTCCCGTGCCGTTGCGACGCTGGACGAGCGAGATCGCGAGCTGATCGCCCTTCGCTACGGCGCCGACCTCACCGCCAGGCAGATTGCCGAGGTTCTCGGTGTGCGCACGAACGCCATCGAGGTCGCTCTCCACCGCGCCCTCGGTCGGCTCCGTGGGGTGCTCGGCGTGGAAGAGGATTCTGAGGCTGTAAGGAAACGCGGTGCCTCCAGGTAGTAGGGGTGCAAGCAATGAAACGACACCAGGGGGTTCACGGAATGCGTTATTGGCGGAAGCGGCACGAGGGTCTTGACCTCGAAGCCGAACTGCGGGCCGGCCGCTCCGAGCCTGCGCCCGAATTGATCACTCGCATCGAGGCGCGTGTCAGGAACCACGGCCGAACCCGCGTTGGCTCGCTTCGTGTCGCCTTCGTCGGTGCTCTGACCGGCGTCATGCTGCTCGCGCTCGCCTCGGTGGGCGGCGTCGGCTATGCGTCGTCTGCGGCGAAGGACGCGGCCGTCAGCGTGAAGCGCGTAGTCGCACCGAAGGACGTGATCACCGTGCTCAAGAGGAGCCCGGCGATCGACCAGTACAACAAGCCGAAGAAGGCCAAGAAGGCCAAGAAGGCCAAGAAGGGCACGGGCACCAAGGGTCGCGTGCGCGCCAAGACCAGGCCGCCCTTCACGGGCTAGCCCGGAGCAAAAAACCGAGGAACGAAGAGAGGGCGGCCGGAGGGTCGCCCTCTCTTTGCTAGAAGGGTCAGGGGTCGCAATGACAGGAACGAGAAACCGAGCACCATGGGCGCTCCTACCCGCGCTGTGCGTGGTGCTCGGCTTGGTCGCATCGCCGGCGTCCGGGGGTCAGGGCGCGACGATCCTCTGGCAGGGACGGACGCCTGACGACGGATCCGCCTTTGCCGCAGGCCTCGGCCGGGAGCTCCGCTTCGAGCTCGAGGCTGCGGGCTCGTTCGGTTCGTCGGTGCAGATCCGGATCGAACGCCTGCCACGCGGGGCGCGGCTCTTGTCCGCGGGAGACTCGCCCGCCAAGGCCATCTTCCGCTGGACGCCGACAGCCAGGCAGCTGGGGGACTGGACGCTCGTGTTCTCGGCCCTGGATGGGGCCTCTTCGACGCCGCCGCTCGAAATACGAGTTCATGTGGGACGCCGGGTGTCGCGCACGTTCTCTCTCTCCACCGTCGACGGGAAATCGCACAATGCGGCCCTGCTGCGGACGGTAGACGCCCACGCGCGACCGAGCGAAGATTCGCGCGTCGTGACCACGTTGAAGGCGCTGACGCCGGAGCACGTTCCACATGTCCTGTATCTCTCCAGCGGCCGGATCGACGCTCAGGGGAAGTACTGGGTGCGCGTGCCGCTCCCGCGTCTCCCGAACGGGTCGATGGGCTGGGTCGAGCGGAACGCCCTCGGCGAGTTCGCCACCGTCGACACCCATCTCGTGATCGACCGTGGCCGGTTGAAGGCAACGCTCCTCAAGCGCGGCCGTCCGATCTTCACCGCGATCGTCGGCGTGGGAGAAGCTCGTTGGCCGACTCCAGCCGGGCGTTTCTACATCCGCGAGCGCCTGACGGGGTTCACGGATCCGATCTACGGCCGTCTCGCCTTCGGCACGAACGGCCGGTCGCCCGTTCTCACCGACTGGCCCGGAGGCGGCTTTATCGGAATCCACGGCACGAACCAGCCCCAGATTCTTCCCGGGCGGGTTTCCCACGGTTGCGTGAGGCTGAGAAATGCGGCAATTCGGCGTCTCGACCGGCTGATGCGGGTCGGAACTCCGGTGACCATCAGGTAGGAGTCACATGGGCCGCGCTCGTGCTCTGCAATCGACCACATTCTTGTCTACAGTTCCGCGCTTCGTGCGGCCGACTTTCAGCTCATCCATCTTCGCCGCGGCAGCATTGTGTCTCGCGCTGCCGGCGCTCGCCGTCGCCGGCGTCTGGACGGCCGCCGGTCCGGCGTCAGTCGCCGGCGTGACCTGGCAAGCGCCGACGCCTGCCGACGGAACACGCTTTCAGGCCACAGCTGGTCATCAGGTGAGCTTCGGGATCGCAGCCGCCGGCCCGGGGCTCCCGACCGCGACCGTCGCGATTCGGGGAGCCGGATTTCCTCCGGGGGCCTCCTTCCAGGCGCAGGACGGCAATCCGGCGAGTGCCACGTTCAACTGGAGGCCTCCGCCCGAAGCCGTAGGGCAGATCTTCAACCTCACATTCACGGCGCAGTCCAGTGTGCCGGGGATCGCTTCTGCGACGCGCCAACTGTCGATCGCCGTCGCCCGAGCGCCGAGCCCTCCGCCGCCGCCTCCGCCGAAACCCAGGCCGAAGCCCAAAAGCGACACCTTCGTCCTCAGCGGGCCGAACCACATGTACCGCTATGCATTCGTCCTTCGTCAGGGTGTCGTACGCCGCGCGCCTCGCCTGACCTCCGGGGTCGTCGGCAAGCTCGGCCGCTGGACGCCCGAGGGCACGACAAACCTCGTCCTCGCGCTCGACGGCCGCAGGACGAAGCGTGGTGTCTGGATCCGGGTGCGCCTGGCGACACTCCCGAACGGCCGTACCGGATGGGTCAAGCGCAAGGTGCTGAGCGACTGGAAAGAAGTCCGGACTCGCCTTGTGGTTGACCATCGAAGCCTCACGGCGACGCTCTACCGGCGCGGCAAGGTGATCTTCAAGGTCCCGGTCGGCGTCGGCGAGTCACGCTGGCCCACACCGCGAGGAGAGTTCTTCGTCCGCAACCAGCTCTACGGCTTCGGCAATCCGGTCTACGGCCCGATCGCATTCGGTACGAGCGCCCGCTCGGCCGTGCTGACGGACTGGCCGGGCGGTGGCTTCATCGGCATCCACGGCACGAACCAGCCAGGCATCCTCCCGGGCCGGGTCTCCCACGGCTGCATCCGCCTGAAGAACGGCGACATCCTCCGGCTCGCCAAGCTGATGCCGGTCGGCACTCCGCTCACGGTTCAGTAGTTACGCGGCGGGCGCAAGCTCGGCGAGCGCGCCGCTCTGGTCGAGGCGCCAGAGCTCGACGTACCCGCCGATCGGCTTGTCGTCGATGAGGATCTGCGGGACCGTCCAGCCCCCCGTCCTGTCGAAGACGGTCTGGCGGAAGGAAGGATCGTCGTCCAGGAGCAGCTCCTCGTACTCGATGCCGCGGCTCTCGAGCAGCGCCTTGGCGCGAACGCAGTACCCGCACCACTGCGTCGAGTACATCTGGATCCTCACCATCGCAGGAGTTTTCCCGACTGACCCCGCTTCTACACTTGGGACGTGGCCGGCCGGGCGTACAAGACCGAAGCGGTGGTGCTGCGCTCGCTCCGCTTCGGCGAAGCCGACCGCGTGCTCCACCTCTACACGCTCGACCGCGGGCGGATCGGTGCGGTCGCGAAGGGAATCCGCCGTACGAAGTCCCGCTTCGGAGGCCGGCTGGAGCCGTTCAGCCACGTCGAGCTCGTCCTCCACGAGGGAAAGGGAGAGCTCCAGACGATCACCGGCGTGGAGCTCATCCGCCCCCATAGCGCCGCCCGTGAAGGCCACTACCGTCTCTCCGTGGGCTTCGTTGCGCTCGAGGCGATGCTGCGGCTCTTTCCGGAGCAGGAGGCGAACGAGCGGGCATT
>JBKJWJ010000209.1:0-2791 GCA_046716905.1 Gaiellaceae bacterium | reverse complement strand
TGCTCTTCTTCTTCGCCCCCACGGGGCCGCGGATTGTGGGGCGGGTGCGGGAGGCGCTCGAGGGGATCCCGGGCTAGCGGCGGATCTTTCCGATCCCGCCGCCGTCGAACCTGTGGCTGCAATCGTGTAGCCGGCGCGGGCGGCCGCCCGTCGAGCGCGTCGCCGGCGCGCTCGACGTCTTCCACTTCTCCGACTGGATGTACCCGGCGCAGCGTGGCGGGCTGCGGACGACGACGGTTCACGACCTCGGCCCGATCCACCACCCAGAATGGGTGGGTCCGAAGACCCGCGCCCTTCATGTTCCGAAGGCGCGCCATGCGGCGGAGACGTGCGACCTCATGTTCGCGAACTCGCGCTACACGGCCGACGACGTCGAACGGACGCTCGGGTTCCCGCGCGAGCGGATCGTCGTCGCCTACCCGGGGATCCACGAGCGGTTCCGACCGGAGGGCGGGGCAGCCGATCTCGGCTCGCCCTACCTCTTCACGGCGGCCTCGTTCGAGCCGCGGAAGAACCTCGAGACGCTCCTGGACGCGTTTGCGCTCGTGCGCGCCCGCAGGCCGGAGCTCCAGCTCGTGATCGCAGGGCCAGAGCGGGAGATCGAGGCCGAAGGCGTGCGGTGCCTCGGGTACGTCGCGGACGCCGATCTTCCAGGGCTGTACCGCGGCGCCGAGGCCTTCGTCTTCCCCACGCTGTTCGAGGGCTTCGGGATCCCCGTGGTCGAGGCGACGGCGTGCGGCACCCCGGCCGTCGTCTCGTCCCATCCATCGCTCGACGAGGCGAGCGGCGGAGCGGCTATTCGGGTCGAGCCGAAGAGCCCGGAGGCGATCGCCGCAGGGATCGAGCAGGCCCTCGGCGGGGGCCGGTCGCGTGCCCCGCGCGGCATCGAGCACGCCAAAGAGTTCACATGGCGCGCATGCGGAGAGGCCATGCTGCGCGGGTATGAGTCCGCCAGAGCCTGAGCTCCGCGTCGGGATCGACGTCTCCCCCATCGAGCTGACCGAGGCCGGCACGGCTCGGTACATCAGGAACCTGCTGAGGGAACTCGACGGCGTGGACGTCCGCCGCTACTCGTTTCCGGGCGCCTCGCGGCCGGCGAAGGTCGCGCGGGACGTCCTCTGGTACCTCGGGGCGCTTCCGATCAACGCGGCTCGCGAACGGGTGGACGTCCTCCATTGCCCCGGCCACCGCGGCCCGCTGCGCTCCCGCGTCCCGGTCGTGATGACCGTTCACGATCTCGGAGTGTTCCGTCATCCGGAGACCTTCAATCGGTGGACCCGTAGCTACAGCCAGGCCTTCCTGCCGCGCCTGGCGCGGGCAGCTGCCCGCGTGATCGCCGTCTCGGAGTTGACGAAGGCCGAGGCGCTCGAGCTCTTGGGCGTCGAGGCGAGCCGGGTGCACGTCATCCCGCACGGCGTGGCCTCGCCGTTCGAGCCGGTCGGCCCGGCCGCGGGCGGCGACTACGCGCTCGCCGTCGGAACCGTCGAGCCGCGCAAGAACCTCGTCCGTGCACAGCTCGCGGCCGAGCGGGCCGGAGTGGACCTGCGCGTGGTCGGCCCGCCGGGCTGGGGCGACGTCGGCGTCGACACGGTTGGCTTCGTGGACGACGAGGAGCTCGCCCGTCTCTACCGCGGGGCCCTTTGCCTCGTCTATCCGTCGCTCTACGAGGGCTTCGGGCTGCCCGTGCTCGAGGCGATGGCGTGCGGGACTCCGGTCGTGACGAGCGCGACCGGCGCGACGGCCGAGGTGGCCGGCCGTGCGGGCGTCCTCGTCGACCCGCTCGACGTCGAGTCGATCGCCGGCGGGATTCGCGAGGCGATCGACCGGAGAGAAGAGCTCCGGGCTGCCGGCCTCGCGCGCGCCGCGGAGTTCACCTGGGAGGACGCCGCCCGCCGCACCGTCGAGGTCTACCGGGAGGCCGCAGCGTGATCGACGTCCTGCTCGACGCCGACGTTCTCGGCCGCCAGCGCACGGGCGACGAGACCTACGTCCAGAACCTGCTCCGGGAACTGCCGGGCGCTGCGCCGGACCTGCGCTTCGCGGCCGTGTCCCGAAACCCCGGGATGATCCCGGCGGGCGTCGAGCCGATCGAGCTCTCCGCGGGCTCGCAGGAGTGGCGCATGGCCTGGTCGTTCCCGCGCCTCCTCCGTCGCGTCCGGCCGCGGCTCGGCCACTTCCAGCACTCGCTGCCGCTGCGGCCTGGCTGCCCCTCGGTGCTGACGGTGCACGACCTGTCCTTCGAGCGGGAGCCCGAGCTCATGCCGCGCAAGGACCGCCTCGTCTTCCGGACCGTCGTCCCGCGATCGGCCAGGCGCGCGGATCACGTGATCGCCGTGTCGGAGCGGACCAGGGACGATCTCGCCGACCTGTACGAGATCCCGGAGGACAAGGTGACGGTGATTCCACACGGCGTCGACCCGCTGTTCACCCCCGGAGAGCGACTCGGCGAAGGCGGATACCTGCTCGTCGTCGGCGCCGTGCAGCGCCGCAAGGATCCGCGGGCCGCGGTGGACGCGGGAAACGAGCTCCACATGCCGGTCATCGTCGTCGGGCCCGAACGCGAGCCGGCGCTGGGCCGCGAGCTCCGCGCCCTCGGCGCCGACCTGCGGGGCTACGTCGAGAAGGGCGAGCTTGCGGAGCTTTACCGTGACGCCTGCGCGCTCGTCGTCCCCTCCCGCTACGAGGGCTTCGGCCTCCCGGTGCTCGAGGCCATGGCGAGCGGAACGCCGGTGATTGCCGCACCCGACCCCGCGCTCGTGGAGGTCGCAGGCGACGCCGCCGTCTTCGCCGA
>JBKJWJ010000208.1:0-4319 GCA_046716905.1 Gaiellaceae bacterium | reverse complement strand
CTCTACCCCTCCTATACTCGCCCCACCCCGCCCGGGGGCGGGCGCCCCCGCCCCTCTTCCGTTTCTGGCGAGCTACGCGGTTGTCTTTGCGCGCGCCTTCTTGCGAACGTTCTGCGCGATGAACTTCTCGACGCCGTCGAAGGCGTTGTCGTCGTCGATCTGCTTCGGCGGCGACTTCATCAGGTAGGCGCTCGGGGCTTCGAGCGCGCCCGAGATGCCGTTGTTCAACGCCAGCTTCGAGAGCCGGACTGCGTCGATGACGATCCCGGCGGAGTTCGGCGAGTCCCAGACTTCCAGCTTGAGCTCGACGTTGAGAGGGACGTTTCCGAAGCTCGAGCCCTCCATGCGGATGTAGGCCCACTTGCGATCGGTCAGCCAGGGCACGTAATCCGACGGCCCGACGTGGACGTTCTCTGCGCCCATGTCGTACGGGAGCACCGAGGTGACCGCGTTCGTCTTCGAGATCTTCTTGGACTCGAGACGCTCACGCTCGAGCATGTTCAGGAAGTCGGAGTTGCCGCCGACGTTCAGCTGCATGGTCCGGTCGAGCTTGACGCCGCGGTCGCGGAAGACCTGCGTGAGCACGCGATGCGTGATGGTGGCGCCGACCTGCGACTTGATGTCGTCGCCGATGATCGGCAGCCCGCGATCCTCGAAGCGCTTCCGAAAGTAGCCGCCCTTCGCGATGAAGACCGGCATGCAGTTCACCATCGCGCAGCCGGCGTTCAGGATCTGTTCCGTGTACCACTTCGTCGCCTCCTGGGAGCCGACGGGGAGGTAATTGACGACGACATCGGTGCCCGTCTCCTTGAGGATCCGTACGACGTCGTCCGTGTCGCCCGGTGCTTTGTCCACGACTTCGGAGATGTACTTGCCGAGGCCGTCGTGGGTCATCCCGCGCGAGACGGTGATCCCGGTCTTCTTCACGTCCGCGAACTTGTACGTGTCGTTCGGGTGCGCCCAGATCGCCTCGGACAGGTCCTTACCGACCTTGTCGGACGTGACGTCGAACGCGGCGGTGAACTCGATGTCCCGGACGTGGTAGCCGCCCAGGTCGACGTGCATCAGGCCCGGGACGAACTCGTCGGCAGGGGCGTCCTTGTAGAACTCGACGCCCTGCAGCAGTGAGTTCGCGCAGTTTCCGACGCCGATGATCGCGACGCGCACACGATCTTCGCTGCGCGTCGCCTTTCCATTCCTTGAAGGCATTGCTCGGGTCCTCCCTCTGGCCGGAGCGCCGAGGCGCTCGGCCAAGATCTCGTTGATGAGCTCGTTCGTGTTGGTGCGCCCGTCTGCGGCGCGCTGTTGAAGCGTTTGCTTGAGCTCGGCGGGCATCCGGAGAAGGACGTCTCCAGCCTCCTTCGGTGGCGCCCCCTTGCGGCCGCTCGGCTCGAAGGGGACGGCGAAGCGTGCCGCGAGAATCCCGACGGCGACGTCGTTGAGATTGCTCCCGCGCTCGGCCACCTCTGCAGCGAGCCGCTGCTTCAGCTCGTCCGGCATCCGAACGAGCACGTCCTTCCTGCTAGCACTCAAGTGCTATCAGGTTATCTTAGGAAGGCTTGAGCTGCCTGCGAACGTGGACGATCCGCTGGATTACGGTCACCCAGGCGGTCACGTTCAGGAGGTAGACAGCCCAGGGCAGCACGCCCCACGGCGCGAGGAAGAGCCCGGCGACGATCACCGCCACCCGCTCCGCGCGGCTCCCGATGCCGACATCGCCCTTGAGCCCGAGCCCCTCCGCCTTCGACCGTGTGTAACTGACGAGGAAGGACGCGGTCATCGCCGCGAAGGCCGCTCCGAGGGCGATCTCGTTCCCGTCCCGGGCGAAGACGAGCGCGATCGCGCCGAGCATGACCGCCTCGCCCACGCGGTCCGTCGTCGAGTCCAGGAAGGCGCCGAAGGGCGTCCCGCGCCCGCTCTGCCGTGCGAGCGCACCGTCGAGGACGTCGAGGAGCGAGCCTGCGAGAAAGAGAAACGCGCCGGTCCAGAACCAGGCGATCTCATTCCTGTACTCGAAGTACACGGCCACCGCGGCCGCACCGCAGATCAGGAGCCCGAGGGTCGTCAGCGCGTCCGGCGTGACGCGCGTGCGGGCCAGCCCTCGCATCGACCGGAACGCCAGGCGGCGAACGCCCGTGGTGTACCCCTCTTTGACGCGCAGCAGCGCGCTCTCCCGGGGCACTAACTCAGCGCAGGACGGCGGGCGAGGACCCGGACCTCGCGCCAGTACACGACCGGGGCTGCGAGGGCGACCACGACGATGCCGGCGAAGATATCGAGCCAGAAGTGGTTGCCGGTCGCGATGACCGAGAACCAGACCCACGCCGGCCAGATCAGCCAGACGGCCTTGAGGATCGGCGATCGCACGAAGACCGCCAACGCGATCCCGACGATGAGCGCATCGGCGGAATGGAGGCTCGGCATGGCCGCGTAGGGGTTCGATGCGAGCGCGATAAGGCTCGAGCCGTGGTTCGGGGAACCGAGGCCCGCGAGTGTGTCCACGAAGCCGAACTCCGGGAACATCCGCGGCGGCGCGGTCGGAAGGAAGATGTAGCCGAGGAGCCCGATCACGTTGGCGAGCATCAGGACGTTCCGGAAGCGGGTGAAGGACTCGTGCCGCCGCAAGTAGACCCAGAGAAGCGCCAGCCCGACGACCGCGAATTGCGACAGCCAGTACGTCCACTGCATCGTCACCGCGAGGACATGCGAGGACTCAGTCCAGCTCTGGAGCGAGAGCTCCCACAGGCCGGTGGCCCGTCGCTCCAGGTCGATGACGCCCCGCGCGTTCTCGAATGCCTTGGCGGGGCTGCGGTCGGCCAACCCGCGCGCAATCTGGTAGGCGAACAGGAACCCGAACCAGATCAGGAGCTGGCGAAAGAGGTCGAGCCAGCCGCGCGGAAGCACGCGGCCATGAGTCGCGGTGGCGGCGATCATCCGATGATTCTACTGCGAGCGGCGGAGGTAACGGAAGCTTTCGACAGCTCCTCAGCCCCCAATTTGCGACATGGAGCGCGACGCGCGCACGAAGCCCGCGTCGTTGATCTTGTGCTTGAGCTCCTTCTTGCTGACCGCCTGCCGGACGAGCGTTACGAGCTCCTCGTCGCTGGCTCCGTCGCGAAGCGGGGTCCTGAGATCCCACTCTCGGCGTGAGAAAAGACAGGTGCGGAGCTGGCCGTCTGCCGTGAGGCGGATCCGGTCACACGTCGAGCAGAACGGCTCGGAGACGGGATTCACGAACCCCACCTCGCCCTTCCCATCGGCGAAGCGGAACCGGCGAGCGGTCGACGACGGCTTCGCAGGGATCTCGACCAGAGGCCAATGCTCCTCGATCAGGGCTCGGATCTCACCGCCGGTGAGCACGTCGTCGGCGTCCCACCGCTGCTCGGCGTCGAGCGGCATGAACTCGATGAAGCGCACGATGTACGGCTTTCGGCGGGCCAGCTTGGCAAGCGCCGGGACTTCCTCCTCGGTGAAGCCCCGGATCGCGACGCAGTTGACCTTGATCGGGCCGAGCTCGGGGTACTGCTCCGCCGCTTCGAGTCCCGCGAGGACCTTGTCGAGCGCGTCACGCCTCGTGATCTCCGCGAAGCGCACGTGGGAAAGGGAGTCCAGCGAGACGTTGAGCCGCCGGAGGCCGGCCTCGACGAGCGGGCCAGCGAAGCGATCGAGCAGCACGCCATTGGTCGTGAGCGACAGATCCGTGACGCCCGGGATCGGCGCGAGCATCGAGACGAGAGTGGGCAGGTCGCGCCGCGCGAGCGGCTCGCCGCCGGTGAGACGCACCTCCTCGACGCCCATCGCGGCGAGCAAGCCGACGATTCGCGTCGTCTCCTCAAAGGTCAGGAGCTGGTCGCGTCCGAGCCACTCGAGCCCCTCGGCCGGCATGCAGTAGCGGCAGCGGAAGTTGCACTTGTCCGTGACCGACACGCGCACGCTCTTGATCTCCCGGCCCCAGCCATCGGTGAGGGAATCCATACGGAGAGCCTACCCCGAGGTTTTAGGGTTGCCCCGGCGCGAAAGACTGGCTTACCTACGAACGGAGGCATCGTGCCGAACGAAGATCAGATCGAGGGCGAGGTCAAGGAACAGGCCGGTAAGGTCACTGACGACAAGTCGACAGAGACCGAAGGTCGCGCCCAGGAAGCTTGGGGCGACGCGAAGGACAAGGCCGGCGATGTCGAGGACGAGGTCCGCGAGCGGCTCTAGCCCCGCGGCTATCCGAAAGGAGCACCACATGTCAGATATGGATCAGGAAGGTCAGGGCGGCGCCACGCAGGAGGGCGGCGGCATGGGCGGCGGCCAGGAGAGCGGCGGCGGCT
>JBKJWJ010000207.1:0-4982 GCA_046716905.1 Gaiellaceae bacterium | reverse complement strand
GCGCCATCCAGGCAGCGGTCATGGGTGAGCTGGGTGAGCGCGTCGGCGTCGCGCCCGCACTTGCATTCGCCGTCGCCGTGTCGCTCGTGTTCGCTCTCGGGTTGCTACTCGTCTGGGAGCAGAGCTTCAGCGGGATTCGCACCGCGGCCCAGCAGCCGTGGTGGTTGTGGCTCGGCGGTGTGATGAGCGTCTTCATCGTCCTCAGCATCACGCTGGCCACCCCGCGGATCGGCGTCGCCGCAACGATCGGGATCGTCATCGCCGGGAATCTGGTGGCAGCAGCGCTCATCGACCAGTACGGCCTCTTCGGCCAGGATCAGGTGGCGATCACATGGCCGCGGGTCCTCGGGCTGCTGCTCCTCGCCGCCGGCGCCGCGCTCTCGCTCGTCCGCTAGAGCCCTGTCCCGGGGTCAGACCCCAAGACCCGTCCGCTAAAGGCAGATGTCGTCCGGCTTGACCGGGACACGCACGAGGTCTCGGCCGGTGGCGGCTCGCATCGCCGACATCACGGCCGCGGTGGAGACGACCGTTGGCGGCTCGCCTACACCCTTCGCACCGTAGGGCGCATCGGGCTCCGGATCCTCGATCAGCTCGACGGTCATCGGCGGCATGTCGAGCGTCGTCGGGATCAGGTAGTCGGTGAAGCTCGCGTTCGTGATCAGGCCGTCGCGGGTCTGGATCTCTTCCATCAGCGCGAGTCCCAGTCCCTGCGCCGTGCCCCCCTCGATCTGCCCGTGAACCGCCTGCGGGTTGATCGCCTTCCCGACGTCCTGCGCCGTCCCGATCCAGACGACTCGGGTCAGGCCGAGCTCCACGTCGACCTCGACGACGACGCGCATGGCGGCGCAGGCGAGCGCGACATGCGCGCGGCCGTCCGTCACCTGGCCGTTCTCGGGCTCGAGCGGGAACGTGCGGGGATGGCGGTAGATCCTCTCGAGGTCGATCTCCTCGCCGTCGGCGAGCGACCCGCCGCGCCGGTCGAGCTCGTCTCGCATCGCCCGGCAGGCCGCTTGTACGGCACCGGCCGCCATCCAGGTCATCCGAGAGGCCGACGCCGAGCCCGCCGAGCCGACCGCAGCAGTCGTGCCCGGCGCCATCGAGACGTTCTCGAGGTCGAGCTCCGTCCGAGCAGTTTGGAGGATGACGTTCGTGACGCCCTGTCCGACCTCGGCGGCGGCGCAATGCACCTCGGCGACCAGCTCTCCGTCCGACTCGAAGAGCCGCACCCGAGCCGCCGTGTAGTCGTCGAAGCCCTCCGAGTAGCCGATGTTCTTGAAGCCGACGGCGAACCCCACGCCACGCTTGACGCCGTCGCCCCGCGTGGTGTTGCCCGCACCTCCAGGGAGCCGGATCGGATCACGGGGAAGACCCTCTGCCTCCGGCACCGGAATCGCGGCTGCCCGGCGGATCACGTCTGCAACCGGCATCGAGCCCGTGATCTTCTGCCCGGTCGGCAGCTCATCCCCCGAAGCGAGCGCGTTCCGCAGTCGCAGCTCGACGGGATCCATGCCGAGCACAGCCGCCAGCTTGTCCATCTGGGCCTCACCGGCGAAGCAGGTCTGGACGGCGCCGAACCCGCGCATCGCGCCGCACGGAGGATTGTTCGTGTAGACGCACGTGGACTCGATCAGCGCGTTCTCGATCGCGTACGGGCCGACCGCGAAGGACGCGGCATTCGAAGTCACCGCCGTCGAGCTCGAAGCGTAGGCGCCGCCGTCCAGCAGGATCCGCATCCGCACGTTGACGAGCTTCCCGTCGCGGTTTGCGCGGTGCTCCGCCCAGATCCGCGCGGGATGTCGGTGCACATGGCCGAAGAACGATTCCTCGCGCGTGTAGACCATCTTCACGGGGCGGCTCGTGTGCAGCGCGAGCATCGCCGCGTGGAGCTGCATCGAGAGATCCTCGCGGCCGCCGAACGCGCCGCCGACGCCCGCGAGATGGATCCGCACCTGCTCCTTGGGGAGACCCAGGCACGGCGCAACCTGGTCGCGGTCGACGTGCAGCCACTGGGTCGCGACGTAGATGTCGATTCCGCCCTCCCCGTCCGGGACCGCCAGCCCGGACTCGGGTCCAAGAAACGCCTGATCCTGGATCCCGAGCTCGTAGACGCCCTCGACCGAGACCTCTCCCTCCGCGTCGGGATCCCCTCGGACGATCCGCATGTCGCGGACGACGTTCGGCCGAGGATCGTCCCGGTACCCGTGGCCCTCGGTCCACTTCTGAGGGTGAATCGCCGGCTGGTCGGCCGCGAGCTCGGCGTCGACCACGAGCTCCAGCGACTCGTACTCGATCTCGATCGCGGCGGCAGCGCGACGTGCCTGTTCCGGATGCTCGGCGGCGACGAGGACGATCGGCTCCCCGAAGTAGCGCACCCGGTCGAACGCGAGCACCGGTTGGTCGGTGAACTCGAGCCCGTACCGCTTGTCGCCGGGAACGTCCTCGTGGGTCAACACGGCGTGGACGCCCGCCATCCCGACCGCCTTGGAGATGTCGATCGAGACGAGCGACGCATGAGCGTGCGGGCTTCGAAGGGTGTGCCCCCAGAGCATCCCCGCCGCGACCAGATCGCTCGAGTATGCGAACTCGCCCGTCACCTTCGGGATTCCGTCGACGCGCTTGACGGACTCACCGACGCGGCCGAGTTCGAGCTTGCGCGTCCGTGCCGGACTGCTCATGTCCGGCCCGCTGCGAGCCGGACGGCGTCGAAGATCTTCGCGTAACCGGTGCAGCGGCAGAGGTTGCCGGAAAGCGCCTCCCGGATCTCGTCGTCCGTCGGCGCCGGCTTGTGCTGCAACAGGTCAACGGTCGCGACGACCAGGCCCGGCGTGCAGAAGCCGCACTGGACGGCGCCGGTCTGCACGAACGCTTCCTGCACCTTGTGCAGCTCGCCGTCCTGCGCCACACCCTCGACGGTGACGATCTCGTGGCCATCAGCCTGCGCGGCAAGCACGAGGCAGGCGCAGACGAGCTTGCCGTCGAGGAGGACGGAGCAAGACCCGCATTCGCCCTGCTCGCAGGCGTTCTTCGACCCTGGGAGGCCCATTCGCTCGCGCAATGCGAAGAGCAGGCTCTCGCCGGGCCAGATCTCGGCCTCGATCGCCTCGCCGTTGACGGTGACCGTGATGTTCACGACAGGCAGCGGTCGAGGGCGCGCGCGGTCAGAACGCGGAGAGCGTGGCGGCGGTAGTCGGCCGTACCGCGGACGTCGTCGATCGGACTCGCTGCGGCCGCGACCTGATCCGGGAATGACTCCCGCTCGCCGAGTGGCGCGGTCACGAGGCCGGTCACAGGCCCTGCGGAACCGAAGGACGCGCGGAGCTCGTCGCGCTCGCGATCGGCGCTCACCGCCAGGGAGCAGACCGCGATCACCATCGCGTTCCGCGGCCCGACCTTCATGAACGTCTGCGGCGCGCCACTCGGCTGGATCAGCACCGCAGTGATCAGCTCGTCCGCCTCGAGGGCGTTGCGCTTCGGCCCGACCAGGAACTCGCGCACCGGCATCTGACGCACGCCTCTGACGCTCGACAGCTCCACCTCGGCGCCTTCGATCAGGAGCGGCGGCAGCGCATCGCCCGCCGGCGACGCAGTCCCGAGGTTGCCGCCGAGCGTGCCCCGGTTGCGGATCTGCGGCGAGCCGACGGTGCGCGAGGCTTCGGCGAGCGCCGGAAGCTCATCCCTCAGCGGCGCTTCCATCGCCTGGTCGTAGGTGAGGCCCGCTCCGAGCCGCAGCGTTCCGTTCTCGCGTGCCCAGCCCTTCAACTCGCCGACCTCGTTCAGGTTGATGAGCGCCGGCGGTCGCGCCCGGTCGAAGTTCAGCGCGACCATCACGTCGGTGCCGCCCTCGATCGGGACGGCGCCGGGATGCTCGGCGCGGAACGCGAGGGCCTCGGCGAGCGAGCGGGGGGTCAGCACCTCCACGTGGCAAGGCTAGTACGTTCTCCCTGCAATGCCGGAACTCAGCCGCCGACTCGCCGTGGCCCGCGGAGACGAGCCGGCCGACCTCGTGATCCGGGGCGCCAAAGTCTTTTCGGTCTTCACGCGCGAGTGGCTGGACGGCGATCTCGCGATCGCGGACGGATACATAGCGGGCCTCGGCGACTACGAGGGAAAAGAGGTGCTCGAGCTCTCGGGCCGCTACCTCGCGCCCGGCTTCATCGACGCCCACATGCACCTCGAGTCGTCGAAGCTGCTCGTGGACGAGTTCGCGCGGCTCGTCCTCCCGATGGGCACGACGGCCGTCGTCGCGGACCCGCACGAGATCGCCAACGTGCTCGGAACTGACGGTGTCCACTGGCTCGCAGACCTGTGCCACGACCTTCCGCTGGACGTCTTCTTCATGGCCTCCTCCTGCGTGCCGGCGTCGTCGTTCGAGTCGCCGCGACGGCCGCTCCTTCCCGGCGACCTCGAAGGGCTTCTCCGCCGCAAGCGCGTGCTCGGCCTTGCCGAGATGATGAATTTCCCGGGCGTCGTCTCGGGCGCGCCATCCGAGCTCGAGAAGCTGGCGCTGCCCGGCGCCACCCACGTCGACGGCCATGCGCCGTCAGTGCTGGGCAAGGACCTGAACGCCTACGCGGCCGCCGGGATCCGGTCCGACCACGAGGTGAGCACCGTCGAGGAAGGGCGCGAACGGCTCCGCGCCGGTATGTGGGTACTGATTCGCGAGGCGTCAGGCGCCCGAAACCTCCAGGCGCTGCTCCCACTCGTGGGCGAGTTCGGGCCGCACCGGCTCGCGTTCTGCACCGATGATCGTGAGCCCGAGCACATCGTCGAGGAGGGGCACATCAACTCGATGGTGCGCGAGGCCGTCGCCGCGGGGGTCGCCCCCGAGGACGCGCTCGTCATGGCCTCGTTCAATCCGGCCCAGTGGCACGGCCTCCGCGACTTCGGCGCGCTGGCGCCCGGCTACCAGGCAGATGTCCTCGTCCTGCGCGACCTCGAGGGCTTCGAGCCCGAGCTCGTGCTCAAGGCGGGCAAACCGGTCG
>JBKJWJ010000206.1:0-3803 GCA_046716905.1 Gaiellaceae bacterium | reverse complement strand
TGTCTCCATGCGTCAAGGTGGGCCCGTCCTCGATCGCCAGCACGCGCTTGCCCGCGATCGTCTCGGCGTCGTCAACGTGGAACGGAGAGGCCGTACGGATGACCTGGGCGTTCGGGTTCACCGAGCGGATCGACTCGAGCACCGCCTCGACGCCTTCGGCCGGCGCGGTGTCGATCTTGTTCACCACGCAGACGTCCGCCATGCGCAGGTTGGTCTCGCCCGGGTGGTAGCGAAGCTCGTGTCCCGCCCGGTGTGGGTCGACGACGACGACGTGGAGGTTCGGCTTCACGAAAGGCGTGTCGTTGTTGCCGCCGTCCCAGAGGATCACGTCCGCCTCTTGCTCGGCCCGGTCGAGGATCGCCGCGTAGTCGATCCCGGCGAAGACGAGGTTGCCCTCGGTGAGGTGCGGCTCGTACTCCTCTCGCTCCTCGATCGTGCAGTCGGCTGCGTCGAGATCCGCATAGTCGGCAAAGCGTTGGACGGCCTGTTTCGTGAGATCGCCGTACGGCATCGGGTGCCGGAGCACTGCGACGCGCTTGCCCGCCTGGCGGAGGACACCTGCGATGTGGCGCGTCGTCTGGCTTTTTCCCGATCCGGTGCGCACGGCGCAGACCGCTACGACCGGCTTCGACGACGTGAGCATCGTCCGGTGCGGGGAGAGGATGCTGTACGTCGTGCCGGCCGCGAGCGCCCGCGAGCCGATGTGCATCACGTGCTCGTGCGTCACGTCGGAGTACGAGAAGACGACCTCGTCGACGTCGTGCTCGCGAATCAGCTCCTCGAGCATCGACTCGGGATGGATCGGGATGCCCGCCGGGTAGAGATGACCGGCAAGGGCGGCCGGGTAGCGGCGGCCGTCGATATTCGGGATCTGCGTGGCGGTGAAGGCGACGACCTCGTACTCCTTGCGGCCGCGGTAGACGAGGTTGAAGTTGTGGAAGTCGCGGCCCGCGGCGCCCACGATCAGCACGCGTCTTGGATCCATGAATGGAGCCTATTCACTTTGCAGGACGGCGCCCGCCACGACCCTCTAGAGTCGAGTCATGTCCCGCTTCCCTGACGCGTTGAACGAGCAGGTCGCTAACGAGTTCGCCGCATCCCAGCAGTACGTCGCGATCGCAGTCCACTACGACGCGGAGTCGCTGCCTCAGTTGGCCGCCACCTTCTACCGCCAGGGGGTCGAGGAGCGGAACCACGCGATGATGATGGTGCAGTTCCTCCTCGACTCGGACCTCCAGGTGCGCATTCCCGGCGTCGAGGCGCCGAAGACGGAGTTCGGGAGCCCGAGCGAGGCTGTCGCGCTCGCCCTGGAGCAGGAGAAGCGCGTCACCGACCAGATCGTGGCGCTCGTGGGGCTCGCTCGCGAGGAGGGAAATCTCGTCGGCGAGCAGTTCCTCCACTGGTTCCTTCAGGAGCAACGCGAGGAGGTCTCTTCGATGTCGCACCTGTTGACGACCGTCGAGCGTGCAGGGGACAACCTGCTGCTGGTCGAGGAGATGCTGGCAAGGACGGGCGGCGACGAGAACCCGCTCGAGGCCGGTGCCCCGCCCGCGGCCGGCAACGCGCTTTAGCACTTCTGAGCTAGAAAAGCCGGCACGACGACTAGCGCCGGCCGAAGACCCCGTAGTTAGGCGAGCTGGTCGCGGAGGCTCTCCGCGAAGGCTTCCATCTCGAGCTCTTCGCCCGTTACCTCGGCCAGCAGCTCGTCAGCATTCATCCGGCTGCCCTCGCTCCAGAGCTCGCGGAGCAGGCTGCCGGCGTCGCGGTTCGCGAACCAGTCCGATCCATAGCGCTCGCGAAGATGGTTTCGCAGCTGCGCCTGGAGAGCCCACGAGCGGAGGTAGCCGGTGACGTAGAAGCTGGCGTCGATGTCGCCAAGGTAGTCCGTTGGGCTCGGCTGGATCTTCAACGCGTCGCCGAGGATCTCCACGTACCGGGAAGACATGGCCTCTTCGTCCAGCTCGGTCGCCGCGTGAAACTCGAGCTCGTAGAGGAGCTTCCCGCAGTAGCGGCGGAGGAGGTAGAGCGAGCCCGTGGCCGCCTCGGCCGCGAACTCCTCGGGCCGCGGGAAGTCGAGGCGCCGCGAGAGCCAGCGCGGTTCGAGCAGGAAGTGCTCCATGAGCGTCGCCCAGGCCTCGGTGACAGAGACGTCGCCGAGTCGCCGCGCCTCGACCGGGAGATCGGGGTCGACGTGGGCGTAGTGCTCGGTGTGGCCGGCCTCGTGGAAGAGGGCGCGCCAGTCGTCGGCCCCGCCCATCGGCTGGATCACGAGGACGACCCGCCCGGGAACTTCGATCGGAGCGCAGAACGCGCGCGGACTCTTCATCGGCCGCTGCTCGATGTCGAGTTCGACGTTCTTCTGTGATCGGAGGTCGACTCCGAGGTCGGCGAGTGAGACCTCGAGCGCGGGCATCATTTTCTCGGCGGGGAATGCCTCGTCCCATGCCGGTGCTCGGAACACGCGCGCGACGTCCCACCGCCGCGCCTCGCCGAGGCCGACGCCGACCCGGTCGCGGAAGAGCTTGTCGGCCGTGCGCTCGTAGAGCTGCTCCGTCGATTCGAGGACTGCGCGGCACTGGTCGGCGAGGTCGTCCAGGCGGAACCCGAAGCGACGGTAGAGGTCGGCGTAGTTCGGGGAGCCAAGACCAGGGACTGCCTCGCCCAACTTGGCGACGGCGTCCACGTGGATCGGGTTGATGTGCTCCTCGGTCAGGCGGTTCCGAGCGTCCTCGAGCCGCTCTCGCTTGGCGCGATTTTCCTCGTTGGCGACCGTCGGCCGGATCATGCGGTAGCCGATCGTCTGGCCGTCCACGGTCGTCTCGAGCTGCGCTTCGAGCGTCGCGCTCCGCTCCGCATGCTCGCGCGTCAGCTCGGCGAGGTAGTTCTCGGAGGCGAAGCGCCAGAGCTCCGAGACGCCTGGGTCGCCGTTCGCAGCCTCGCCAAGCGTCTGCGCCTGCTCGAGCGTCGACAGCTCCGGATAAGCGTCATAGAGGGGCTTCAGGTCGAGCGTGTCCTTGTGCCCCGCGTAGTGGAGGTAGTACTCCTGGTCCAGCTCCGCAACGAAGCGGTCGACCCGGTCGCGATAGGTGTCGAGCTCGCGACCGGTCGGAGGGGCGGCAGGCACGACCTTAGGATAGTCGCCGTGCGCGAGATCTCGATTCGAAGCGAACGACCCACGCAGCTACTCGAGATCACGCAAGAGGTGCAAGACGCACTCGTGGGAGCGAACGCGGCGGCGGTGCTCGTGTTCGTTCCGCATACGACCGCGGGCGTCACGATCAACGAGCACGCCGACCCGGCTGTGGCGAGGGACTTCGAACGCGCGCTGGAGCGGCTGGTCGGCGCTGATTGGGGCTGGGAGCACATCGAAGACGGCGAGGAGAACGCCCCTGCGCACATTCGCGCCGCGCTCATGAGCCCGCAGGTCGTGGTGCCTGTGCGAGACGGCCGGCTGGCGCTCGGCACCTGGCAGGGGATCTTCTTCTGCGAGTTCGACGGCCCGCGCGACCGGACGGTGCTCGTGACGCCGCTGGGCGCAGCATGATCGAGGTCGAGCGGCTCTCGAAGCGCTACGGCTCGACGGTTGCGGTCGACGATCTGAGCTTCCGCGTCGCGCCGGCGCGAGTCACCGGCTTCCTTGGCCCGAACGGCGCAGGGAAGACGACGACGCTGAAGATGATTCTCGGGCTCGCCCGGCCCGCATCCGGCCGCGCCACGATCGCAGGCCACGCATATCGCGATCTGCAAGACCCGATGCGCCGGGTGGGCGCCGTCCTCGAGACTTCGAACTACCACCCGGGGCG
>JBKJWJ010000205.1:0-4441 GCA_046716905.1 Gaiellaceae bacterium | reverse complement strand
CTGCTCGTACCGCTCGTCGTCCTGCTCGCCGTCCAGGGTCTCTCGACGCGCACGACCGGTCAGAGCGCAACGCCTGAGACCGGCACACCGGGAAGACTCGCCTCCGCCGGGCCGATACTGTTGTGGGACGGCGACAGTCTGATCTCACGTGGCCGTCCGCCCGGTCGCAAGATCGCGCTCACGTTCGACGACGGGCCCGATCCGAAATGGACGCCCCGCATCGCACGGACGTTGCGGAAACTCAACGTCCCTGCGACGTTCTTCGTCGTGGGCAGCGAAGTTGCCCGCCATGCCGACGTCGTCCGGAGTCTCTACGCCGACGGCTTCGAGATCGGCAACCACACGTTCACTCACTCGGACGTCTCCGCCTTGCCCGCCTGGGAGCAGACGCTCCAGATCGGCCTCACCGAGAACACCGTCGCAGGGACGATCGGGATCCGTCCTCGCCTCTTCCGGCCTCCTTACTCCTCGAGCCCGGCTGCAATCACCGATCGCCAGGAAGAGGCACTCACCCGACTCGCCCGAGACGGATACCTCATCGCCCTCTCGAATTTCGACGGGGAGGACTGGCGCCGTGCCGGAGTAAACAAGATTGCCCGCGCGATCACGCCCGAGGGCGACGCCGGCGGCATCGTCCTCCTCCACGACGGCGGCGGAGACCGCTCGCAGACCATCGCCGCGCTCGAGCGTGTCGTTCCGCAGCTTCGCGCTCGCGGGTTCGAGTTCGTGCGGGCTTCCGACTTCGGACAGCTTCGTCGAAGCGAGGTCGAGCTGCCGGCCGGAGGATGGGGTGAGGCAAAGGGGCGCCTGCTGCTGCTAACGCTCGGAATGTCCCGCTGGACGACGACCGCGCTCGCGGCCCTCCTCGTCGTGGTCGGGCTCCTGTTCGCCGCCCGGATCGTGCTGCTCTTCGCCTTCGCCCGTCATCATGCGCGCTCGGCCCGTCAGCCCTACGACCAGTCGTTCGCGGAGCCGGTCTCGGTCATCGTTCCCGCCTTCAACGAGGCGCTCGGAATCGAGCGGGCGGTGCAGTCGCTCGCGAGAAGCGACTACGCCGACTTCGAGATCATCGTCGTGGACGACGGCTCGAGCGACGACACGGCCGACCTCGTCGAGGGCCTGTACCTACCGGGAGTCACGGTGATTCGTCAACCGAACCAGGGAAAGCCGGCTGCGCTGAACCGCGGAATCGAGGCTGCACGCCACGACATCCTGGTCATGGTCGACGGGGACACTGTCTTCGAAGTCGAGACGCTGCGTCGGCTCGTTCAGCCATTCGGGCGGAAAGAGGTCGGAGGGGTTTCCGGAAACACGAAGGTCGGTAACCGGAAGCGGCTGCTCGGTCGCTGGCAGCACATCGAGTACGTCATGGGCTTCAACCTCGATCGCCGCCTCTACGACACGCTCCAGTGCATGCCGACCGTCCCGGGGGCGATCGGAGCGTTTCGCCGCGAGGCACTGACAGACGCCGGCGGCGTCTCCGGGGCGACACTCGCAGAGGACACCGATCTCACCATCGGAGTCGGGCGCGCAGGCTGGCAGGTCGTCTATGTCGAGGATGCGCGAGCGTGGACGGAGGCGCCTTCCTCCCTGACGGCGCTCTGGCGCCAGAGGTACCGCTGGAGCTACGGGACACTCCAGTCGGTCTGGAAGCATCGAGCAGCCATCTGGCGTCGGGGCGAAGGGCGCGTCGGCCGGCGCGGCCTGCCCTACCTCATCCTCTTCCAGATCGCGCTCCCCTTGCTTGCACCGTTGATCGACCTCTTCTCGCTCTACGGGCTCGTGTTCCTCGATCTCCGTTCCGTGGCGGCGTTCTGGGTCGGTTTCACCACGCTTCAGCTCGGGGTCGGGTGGTACGCGTTTCGGCTCGACGGCGAGTCGGCTCGGGTGCTCTGGTCGATGCCGCTACAACAGTTCGTCTATCGCCAGCTCATGTATCTCGTGGTGATCGAATCGGTGCTCACCGCGATTCGCGGCACGCCATTCCATTGGCGCGCAATGCAGCGCACGGGAGAGCTCGAGGTTCCGACGCAACGCGGCTAGCGTCAGCGGGCGCGTCTGACCTGGAAGGAGCGTGCGAGCTCCGACCGGCCGACGCTGTTCGTCGCCACGACCTTGGCGACATACGTGCCGGCGAAGACGGGCTTCCTGTTCGGGTAGCGGCCGTCCCAGACGACGGCGACCTTCCCGGCGGGGGCGTTCGCGTTGCGGACGACCCGGAGGAGCTGGCCGGTCTTGGAGGTGATCGTCGCGCTGATCCGCGCTGGGCGGGTGAGGGTGAACCCGATCAGCAGCTTGCCCCCCTGCTTCTTGCGGACGACGACGCGAGAGGGGCTCACGGTGATGAAGCCGAGGGTGTTGTTGAGCATGAACACGCGCTCCGCCGTCGAGCGGCGGCCCTCGGAGTCCGTGGCCGTAATCGTCCAGCGCCAGCGCCCTTCCGGCTCCGCGGCTCTGCTCCGAAAACGCTGCCCGCTGAACGCGAACTTGTAGATGCCGGGCTTGCGCGCGCCCGAATCGAGCGTCCGGGCCTGGCCGTCGGGGCCGGTGAGGACCGCGGAGACAGTCGAGGGCTTGACGATCTTGTACTCCAGCCGCTGCCGGTCTCCCGCGCCGTCGCCGTTCGGCGAGAACGACGGCTCCGTGTCCGGCGCGTGCACGCCGTAGTACATGACGAGCAGCGCCTCCGAGACGAGGCGCTCGCCGCCGGAGTCCGACGGGCGGCTGAGAAGCTGCGCGTCGAAGGCCATCGTCGACGACCCGCCGGCGTCGAGCGCCGACGCCGTGACGACGCCGAGTCGCATCATCGTCTGGGCCAGCTCGAAGTTCGTCATTCCGGCGGAGTAGCCCGGCCGCCGCCCGTCGACGACGAGCATCACGATCCGGCCGTCGGCCTTCTGCCCGACAGCCGTGCGCGGGTGGCGCCGGTTCAGGTGGTAGACGCCGAAATCCTCGTTGGGGCGGAAGATCGGCTTGCCCTGGCGGATCAGCTCCGGGCCGCCGCCGAGCGCCTCGGGCACATCCCGCCACTCAGGGCGGAGGACGAGCCGCACAGTCACCATCTCGCCGGTCGCACCCTCGACGGAGAGGCGCTGTCCCTGCGTCCCCTTCGCCGCGAGAACCGCGCCGCCCGGGGGGATCGCGGTGCCCCCGCGCCGGTTCTCCGACACGTAGCCGACGAGATCGGCGTTCGGTGTCGCGGAGGGGAACGGCGACAGCACCGCTTCGAAGACGCCGTTGTTCGGCGGCGTCGTCGTTCCGTACGACGGCGTGTAGAGCGTCGTGCCGTTCGGGCCAGGCGGCCGGTTGACACTGTGAATCGGGCGGCGCGGCCCCGAGCCCTGCCAGGTGCCGAGCATCGAGATCCTGTCGACCCGCAAGTTCCCTGCGGTGTCCACGCCCAGCATGGAGCGCTTCGGATGCGGCGTGGTTCGGAGGACTCCATCCTGAATCAGGCCGCTCGTCGGGATCCCGTCAGCCCAGGTGAAGAGGTCGCCGTTGACGCCAGCCACAGTCGCACTGGCTTCCGCGCGCTTCTGCATCGAGGTCACGCGCTCCCGTCCGATCGCCGCGCCGTTCGAGAGGACGGGCTTGAGGCCGTAGAGGCCGCCGGCAGGCTTCGGAGCCGTGAGGATGTGCAGAGCCTGCGGGCCGAAGCGGGTGAACTGGAGCCGCTTCTCGTAAGTCACGCCAGGCATCAGCAGCTGCTGAGCAGCGGTCGCCGGCGACGCGAAAACGCCCGCCAGCAGGCAGAAAATGAGTGACTTCTTCAGCATCGACCCAAGCTGAGGCTAGCGAAAAGCTCGGCCTGTCAAGCCCGGCCTTACACCATTCGTACACGGGTAGTGTGAAGGAGTGGAGCGTGCGATCGAAGTTCGCGGCCTCGTGCGCGAGTTCAAGGGAGGGATCCGCGCCGTCTCGGGAATCGACCTGGACGTCGCCCCCGGGGAGATCTACGGGTTCCTCGGCCCGAACGGCGCGGGCAAGTCGACGACAGTCCACATGCTGACGACGCTGCTCCCGCCGACGGACGGATCGGCGAAGGTCGGCGGCCACGACATCGTCAAGGAAGGGCCTGCGGTGCGCAGGACGATCGGCGCCGCACTCCAGGAGGCGGCTCTCGACCCGCTGCTGACGGGGCGGGAGCACCTGAAGCTCCAGCTCGCGCTGCACGGGATCCCGCGCTCGGACCGCAACCCCCGGACTGACGAGCTTCTCGAGCGGGTGGGCCTCCGCCTGGCGGCCGACCGGAAGATCGGCGGCTACTCGGGTGGGATGAAACGCCGGCTCGACCTCGCGCTCGCCCTCGCGCATCGCCCGCGGATTCTCTTCCTCGACGAGCCGACGACCGGGCTCGACCCGCAGAGCCGGAGCGCCCTCTGGGACGAGGTCGTGCGGCTGAAGCGAGACGAGGGCGTCACCGTCTTCCTGACCACCCAGT
>JBKJWJ010000204.1:0-3785 GCA_046716905.1 Gaiellaceae bacterium | reverse complement strand
CCTCGCAGCCACTCTCGGTAGGCGGCCGCCGCAAGGGGCTTCTCGTAGAAGAGCTCATTTCGTGCGATGTCGATCTGCCGGTACCAGCCGCGAGCGAGCGGGACTCCGGCCCGGGGTAGCCAGTACGCCTCCCAGTGGTCGAAGGTCGGGACGACCTCGACGCGGTAGCTCGGCGTCGAGCGCTCCTCGAGGAAGTCGATTGCCGGAGCCCAGAAGGAGCGGTCGGCGGCTCGCACGTCTGTCCGGTCGAGTGCGGCGCCCGCGTACGGCGCGACGTTGTAGATCAGGGCCGCGGAGAGCGCCATCGCCGTGAGCCACCGTGGGCGGAAGCGGGCGAGGAACGCGGTCATCAGCATCACCGGGAAGACGACGGACCGCAGCCGCGTCAGGTTCTCCCCGACCGGCGTCGAGACGATGAACATCAGGATGCTCGTAGTGCCCCACACGAGGAAAAAGGCGCCGAGAAGCGCACCGTGGCGGGCGCGGCGTCCGAGCTCCGCGCCGAGGATGCTGACCGTCAGCACCGCGGCGAGCTCGAGCGCGCGGAACGGATAGGGGCCGCTGCTCGGGAAGAACACGAGCGCGCCGAACTGGATCGCCGCGATCCCCCCGAGGGCAGCGACAAAGGCGAGCATGTGCCTGCCCACCCGCCTGTCGACGGCCACGGCGAGGAGGACGATGCAGAGGAACACGAAGGCGAGCGGGCTGAACCCGAGGGTCAGCGCTGCAGCGAGGACGGCGAGCAGGCGGCGGTCGCCCTGCAGCAGCCGCAGCGCGCCTAGCGCCGCCGCGAGGCCGAGCGCGTAGCTGTAGGTGCCGACGAAGATCGGGCCGGCGGCGAGGACGGCGAACGCCCGGGCCGGCCAGACGCCGGCGGCACCCCACTCCCGCTCGACGATCGAGGCGAAGAGGACAGCCGAGAGGACGACACCCGCGAAAACGAGCGGAAGGTTCCCCACGAGGGCCGCTGGGAGGTAATAGAGGAGGCTGTAGGAGGCGAGCGGGTAGTGGCCTCCGTACCAGAGGTTGTCCCAGACGAAGACGCCTTCTCGGACG
The DNA here is from genome assembly GCA_046716905.1 of Gaiellaceae bacterium. GTDB lineage: Bacteria > Actinomycetota > Thermoleophilia > Gaiellales > Gaiellaceae > JACDAN01. The sequence continues at coordinate 2,729 of JBKJWJ010000204.1, read as the reverse complement.
AGCAGCGTGCGGTAGAGATGGGCCGGCGCGTCGCCGGTCGGAGGCGCCAGCGCGACGAGGAGCGCGGCCCCGATACAGGCGAGCAACCCAGCGATCAGCATCTCGCGGCGAGGCGCGATCAGGCGTGTTACGGCGGCTGTCATGACCCCGTTAGTCTGACTGCTCGCCGGGGTAAACTCGCGCCGTGCGCCGCCTCGCCCTGATCGCCGCTCTAGGAGCTCTGCTCGTCGGGTGCGGCGGCGGCGAGGAGACGGCTGCCACACCGGAGACCGTCGAGGGTCCAGCTGCAACTCAGACAGAGACCGGCGAGACGACCGAGACGGGCGAAACGGAAACCGGCGAGACGGGAACAGGGGCGACCGGTACCGGGGAGACCGCCGCCGAGGGCGACCCGGCGGCCGGCAAGGCCGTCTACGACCAGAACGGCTGCGGTGGCTGCCACGTGTTCGGGCCTGCCGGCTCGGACGGCTCGACCGGCCCGGATCTGGACAAGCTGCCGGAATTCGCCGAGACCGCCGGACAAGAGCTCGTCGAGTTCACCAAAGAGTCGATCGAGAAGCCGAACGAATACGTCGAGCAGGGCTTCCCCGAAGGGGTCATGCCCGCGTACGACCAGCTGGAGGACGAGCAGCTGGACGACCTCGTCGCCTTCCTCACCCAGTCGTAACGGGATGATCGACCTTCGGGCTGCGCGCAGCGACCCGGATCGCCTGCGGAACGGGATCGACCGCAAGGGCGGTGGAGAAGCCTTCGACGCGCTGCTCGCAGCGGACGCGGAGTGGCGCGACCTCGTCCCGAAGGTGGACGAGCTCCGGGGGCGCCAGAAGCTGAAAGGCAAGCCGACGCCGGAGCAAGTCGAGGAGCTGAAGCAGGTCAAAGAAGACCTCCGGCGTCTCGAGGAGCAGCTCTCGGCCGCGGAGGAGCGGCGAGACGCTCTGCTCCAGAAGGTGCCGAACCCCGCACATGAGTCGGTTCCCGACAAGGGCGAGGGTGACGAAGAAGGAGACGAGGTTCGGCGCGTCGGCGAGCAACCGTCGATCGCCGAGCCGAAAGGGCATCTCGAGCTCGGCCGGTATGACATGGAGCGCGGTGCGCGTCTCTCCGGTTCCCGCTTCGGCTACATCGTCGGAGATGCAGCGCGACTCTCGCTCGCGCTCTACCGGTGGGCACTCGACCGGCTGGTCGCGGAGGGCTTCACGCCGGTGATCCCGCCCGTGCTCGTGCGCGAGGAGGCGATGTACGGCACCGGCTTCTTCCCCGCCGAGCGTTTCGAGATCTACGAAGTGGCCGAGGAGGGCCTCTACCTGACGGGCACGTCCGAGGTCGCCCTCGCCGGGCTGCACATGAGCGAGATCCTCGATCGCGAGCAGCTGCCCCTCGAGTACACGGCCTTCTCGGCCAACTTCCGCCGCGAGGCGGGCGCAGCCGGCCGCGACACCCGCGGGATGTTCCGCGTCCACCAGTTCAACAAGGTCGAGATGTTCGCCTACACGGTTCCTGAGGAGTCGTGGAACGAGTTCGACCGCCTCGTCGGGATCGAGGAGGCGCTCGTGCAGGAGCTCGGTCTCCCGTACCGCGTGCTCAACATCGCCGCGGGCGAGCTGAGTGCCGCGGCTGCCAAGCGGATCGACATCGAGGCGTGGTTCCCCTCACAGGGGCGCTATCGCGAGATCACGTCGGCGTCGAACACGACGGACTACCAGGCCCGCCGGCTCGGGATTCGCTACCGGGGCGACAGCGGAACGGAGCACGTCCACACGCTCAACGGCACAGCGGTCACGGATCGCTGGGCACTCGCGGTGCTGGAGAACTTCCAGGGCGAGGTGCCCGACGTGCTGCAGCAGTTCGGCGCTCCGGAGCACATCCGCCCCGAGAAGTAGGAAGCGCTAGCTGCGGCGGTTGCCGCTGCCCCGAGTCTCGGGAGACCCAATTCCGGGAGTCGGCGGCGGAGCAGGCGGAGGTGTAGTTGGGCTAGCCATCGCTTACCCAAGGGTACCGGTCAATGCAGCCAGCAGGAACCCAATCTCGGCGGCCAACCCCAGGCAGCGACGCGGAAGGCCCAGAGGACGCGCTGGAGAACTCGATCGTTCGACTCCCAGAATCGGTCGAGGTCATAGGTCAGACGGCGCTGCGCTTCTGGAACCTGATTCGCAAACTCATAAAGCTCCTCGAAGAGGCGCGAACCGATGAGCGCGAACACCAAGTTCTTCTTGGGCAGCAAGACGAAGACGCTCGAGCCAATCGACACAGCGAAGGCCGCAAGCGCAAGAGCTGCGAGCACAACCGGATCGGCATCGAGAGCAGGACGTCCAAGAAACGAGGCTGCGAGAGACGCTGCCGCCAGAAGCAGTCCGGTTCGAGCTCGCAACTCGTCGAGCAAGTGCCCTTGCTTGTCCAGTCGCCGAAGCGAGGCTTCGTATGCAATCTCCGCAAGGTCGGCTGCCATGGTTCGACGGTAGCCTGCGGCTCGGCTGGGCCATGTCCTATCGGCCGCGCATGCCACAATCACCGAAGGCGGGGTGCCGGAGCGGTCGAACGGGGCGGTCTTGAAAACCGCAGGCGGCCGAAAGGTCGCCCGTGGGTTCAAATCCCACCCCCGCCGTCCTTCTCTACGGAATCGCGCTCGGTTGAGCCGTTTGTCCCGCGTCGCGTACGGCTAACCGATCTCCGTTCAAGACCGCTCTCGACCGCTGCTTACTGGCGCTCACTGGCGCGCAACTGGCGCGCAC
>JBKJWJ010000203.1:0-3539 GCA_046716905.1 Gaiellaceae bacterium | reverse complement strand
AGGGATCCCGATCGCCTTCAAGGATCTGGTCTCCACTCGAGGAGTCGAGACGACCGCCGGCTCGAGGATTCTCGCCGGCTACAAGCCGGTCTTCGACGCCACCGTTGCGACCCGGTGCCGCGACGCGGGCATGTCGCTCCTCGGCAAGACGAACATGGACGAGTTCGCGATGGGCTCGTCGACCGAGAACTCCGGTTTCGGGCCGACGCTGAACCCCTGGGACCCGGAGCGAGTCCCCGGCGGCTCGTCGGGCGGTTCGGCTGCGGCCGTCGCCGGTGGTCTGGCGCCGTGGGCGCTCGGCTCGGACACGGGCGGCTCGGTCAAGCAGCCGGCCTCGCTCTGCGGGGTTGTCGGGCTCCGGCCGACCTACGGGACGGTCTCGCGCTACGGGATCGTCGCCTTCGCGTCGAGCCTCGACCAGATCGGCCCCATGACGAAGACCGTGCGGGACAACGCGCTTCTGTACCGGGCGATCGCCGGCCGGGATCCGTGCGATTCGACCACGGTCGAGCTCTCCGAGCCGATTCAGATTCCCGAGGCCGAGGACCTGAAGGGCCTGCGCGTCGGCGTCCCGAAGGAGCTGAACGAGGCCGAGGGGATCGAGCCCGGCGTCAAGGAAGCCGTCGATCGGACGATCGAGCTCTGCCGCGAGCTCGGCGCCGAGGTGGGAGAGACGACCCTTCCGCGGTCGGTTGAGTTCGGGCTCGCCTGTTACTACCTCGTGGCGCCGGCGGAGGCGTCGTCGAACCTCGCCCGCTACGACGGTGTCCGCTACGGACTGCGCGTCGAAGGCGCGGATGTCCGCGAGATGTATGAGAAGACCCGAGACGCCGGCTTCGGCGACGAGCCCAAACGGCGGATCATGCTCGGCGCGTACGCGCTCTCCGCCGGCTACTACGACGCCTACTACGGCCAGGCGCAGAAGGTCCGGACGCTGATCGCGCAGGAGCATGCAGCGGCCTTCGAGGACTTCGACATCCTTGTCAGCCCGACTTCGCCGACTGTCGCCTTCAAGCTGGGCGAGAAGGCCGAGAACCCGCTCGCCATGTACCTCTCGGATGTCCTGACAATCCCGTCCAACATGGCGGGCCTGCCAGGTCTCTCGATTCCCTGCGGGCTCTCGGACGGGCTACCGGTCGGCTTCCAGCTGATCGGCCCGCAGTTCTCGGAGAACGTCCTCTTCCGCGCCGGCTACGCGCTCGAGCGGGCAATCGGGTTCGACGTCGTTCCGGTGAGGCTCCAGTGACCTGGGAGCCGGTCATCGGCCTCGAGATCCACGTCCACCTCAAGACCCGGACGAAGTTGTTCTGCCGCTGCGAGGTCGAATACTCGGTGCCGGAGAACAGCCGCACCTGCCCGGTCTGCCTGGCCCTCCCCGGCTCGCTGCCCGTCCCGAACGGAAAGGCGGTCGAGTGGACGATCAAGCTCGGTCTTGCGCTGGGATGCCGGATCGCGGACCACGCCGTCTTCCACCGCAAGAACTACTTCTATCCGGACAATCCGAAGGCGTACCAGATCTCCCAGTACGACCAGCCTCTCTGCGTGGAGGGTCGCCTGGTCGTCCCCGGCTCGGAGGGTGAAAGCGAGGTCGAGATCGTCCGCGCCCACCTCGAGGAGGACGCCGCGAAGAACGTGCACATGGGCAGCGCGCAGGGCCGGATCGCCGGCGCCAGCGCGACGCTCGTCGACTTCAACCGAGCCGGCACGCCGCTCGTCGAGATCGTCACAGGTCCGGATCTGCGCTCCGCCGACCAGGCGCGCCGCTTCCTCCAGTTGCTCCGCCAGACCGTGATCGAGCTGGGGATCTCGGACGCTGAGATGGAGAAGGGCTCGCTTCGGTTCGACGTCAACGTGTCGGTGCGCCCGTCCGGCTCCGACGAGCTCCGCACGCGCACCGAACTGAAAAACCTCAATTCCTTCGCCTTCGCCGCCAGGGCGATCGAGCGCGAGACGGAGCGCCAGATCGGCATCTACGAGTCCGGGGGCGAGGTTGAACAGGAGACCCTCCATTTCGACCCGGGCACCGAGTCAGCGCCTCCGCTTCGCTCCAAGGAGGAGGCACAGGACTACCGCTACTTCCCCGAGCCCGACCTCGTGCCGATCGAGCCGCCGGCCGAGCTGGTCGAGCGCCTTCGCGACGAGCTGCCCGAGCTGCCTGGCGCCCGCATGCAGCGCCTGGCGGCCGAGGTCGACCACGACCTTGCCGCGGATCTGGTGACGAGTGGCCGCGATGCGCTTTACGAGCGGGTCCCGGGAGATCGCCGCGCGGTCGCGAACGTCCTCATGAACCAGTTCGCCGCCGCGGGAGTGGACACCGACGCCGTGAACCCCGACGAGCTCGGGAAGCTGATCGAGGCGCGTTCTCGGATTCCGCGCGACCGGCTGATCGAGGCTCTAGCCGCGAGCGGCGAGCCAAGTTTTACCGCGGAGAACTACCTGGCGGATGGGCTCGTCGCAGACACCTCCGAGCTCGAGCCGATCGTCGACCGGATCCTGGAAGCGAATCCCGGCCAGGTCGAGGCCTATCGAGGCGGCAAGGAAGGCCTGCTTGGCTTCTTCGTCGGCCAGGTGATGCGGGAGACGCAGGGCAAGGCCGACCCGCAGGTCGTCAACGAGCTCTTGCGCGCGAAGCTGAGCGCCTAGCTGGAGCTGGAGCTGCGGCGGCCGCGAGCCGAGGTCGGCGGTGGCGCGTTCTTAGCCTTCTCGCGCTCCTTCTTCTTGCGCTGGCGATCGCTCGCCCAGCGCACCTTCGGTCTGCTTCCGCGTCCCATGAGCGGCATCCTATATAGTTCACCTTAAGGTGAACAGTTCAGCACAGCTCGACCGTAGCTTCCTCGCACTGTCGCACCCCGCAAGGCGAACGATCGTCGAACGTCTAGCCGAGGGAACGGCGACGGTCGGGGAGGCCTCGCGAGGGCTCGGGCTCTCGAAGCCGGCCGTCAGCAAGCATGTCCGCGTTCTCGAGGACGCCGGGTTGATCCGGCGGGCGGTCGAGGGGCGGGAGCATCGCCTCCGTCTCGAAGCTCGACGGATGACCGAGGCAGAGCGGTGGATCGAGCGTCACCGCGAGCTGTGGGAGAAGAAATTCGACGCCGTCGAGCGGTATCTCGCCGACGGGGAGGGAGGAAACGCATGACGCAGCAAGCGCAGGACGTCGTCCTGCACATGAACCGGCGCTTCGACGCGCCGAGAGAGCGCGTGTTCAACGCGTGGACGAATCCGGAAGTGCTCCTAGAGTGGTGGCGGGCCGGCCCCGACTGGGAAACGCCGACGGCCGAGGTCGATCTCCGGCCGGGCGGCTCGTACCGCCTCTCGATGCGCGACACCGAGAAGGGCGAGACGCATACGGTCGTAGGCGAGTACAAGGAGATCCAGCCGCCCGAGCGGCTCGTCTACACCTGGAGCTGGGAGAGCAACACGGACGAGATGTCCGGCAGCATGGGCTCGCTCGTGACCGTCGAGTTCAAAGAAGACGGAGGCGCCACGGAGGTCACGCTGACCCACAGCGGATTCGCCGACGAGACGATCCGCGACATGCA
>JBKJWJ010000202.1:0-3344 GCA_046716905.1 Gaiellaceae bacterium | reverse complement strand
ACGATCGACGGCATCGGCGAGGTCATCCGGACCGCCGCGCCGACCCGCCGGCTGAACGAGACGTTCGGCCACGGGCTCGTCTCCGTGAAGGTCTCGACGCCAGTCGGCTGGCCGCATCTCGTCGCCGTGCTGTCGGCTATCACCCCGAAGGGCGACGAGATCGTCGTCAGCCAGGGTGGGGTCCCGACGGCGACCCTCGGCGCGACGACCAGAGTGCTCACCGTCCGCCTGATCAGCCAGGCGACGACGATCCCGCGGGGCTCCCGCCTCCGGCTGACCCTCGCAGGCGCTTCGACGGCGCAGCACCCGAACAACCTCCTGTACCTCGCGAGCCCCGAGACGAAGTCGCGGCTTGCGATCGGCGAGGCGAAGATCGTCCTCCCCGTGCTGCGGCAACCCGTCTCCAGGTGAGGCTCGCGCTCGGCCTCTTGCTGGCTGTCGCTTTCGGAGTTGCTCTGCCAGGCGCGCACGCCGGTTCGACCGCCGACCCGGGTGTGACCGGCAACTCGATCCTCCTCGGCGGAACCGTCCCGCTCACCGGCCCGGCCGCCGCGTTCGCGTCGGTCGCCCCGGGTGCCGATGCCTATTTCCGCTACGTGAACGACCGAGGAGGAGTCTTCGGGCGGAAGATCCGCTATCGCTACGTCGACGACGGCTTCGAGGTCAACCGGACCGTCGACCAGACCCGGCGGCTCGTCCAGCAGGACCGCGTCTTCGCGATCTTCAACTCGATCGGAACCGAGCACGCGATCGCCGTCCGGCCGTACCTGAACCAGGTCCGCGTCCCGCACCTCTTCACCGGGACCGGTGCGAGCACGTTCCAGCGCGAGCGCTCTCGCTATCCGTGGTCGATGGGGTACCTGCCCAGCTTCGCGGGCGAGGGCGCGATTTACGGCAAGTACGTGGCGGGCTCGATGCCGGGTGCCCGGATCGGCGTGCTCTACGAGAACACCGACTACGGCAAGGACCTCACCGCCGGGCTGCGGCGGGGGCTCGGGCCGCGCGCAGCCCGCATCGTCGCGGTCCGTACCTACGAGACGACCGACGCGGACATCACCTCGCAGATCTCTCAGCTCAAACGCTCGGGCGCCAACACGTTCATGCTCTTCGCGACTCCCGGCTTCGCGATCCAGGCGATGATCGCGGCGCACCGACAGGCCTGGAGGCCCCGGACATTCATCAGCTCCGTTTCGATCGAGCCCTCGATCATGCGGGTGATCCGCTTCAACACGAGCTCGAAGGCCACGGCAGGGACGATCAGCCTGGGCTACCTCAAGGATCCGAGCTCAGGGACCTGGAACCGCGATCCGGGGGTTCGCCTCTACCGGCAGATCATGCGGCGCTACCTTCCGAGCAGGAAAGCGAGCGACGTCTACCACTACTACGGGATGGCCGTTGCGCACTCGATGGTGCATGCCCTCCGCAAGTCCGGGAAGAACCTGACGCGCGCCTCCCTGCTCAAAGCGGCCACGCGGATGAGCCAAACCGACAACCCGTTCCTGCTGCCGGGCGTCGACGTGCGAACCTCCCCGGCGAACTACTTTCCGATCTCGCGAGCCAAGCTTTTCCGCTACAGCGCGACCGGCCAATGGATGCCGTTCGGACGCCTCCTTGCGGCGCGCTGAGGCGGAATGAGAGGATTGCGGGGGTCACCCGCCGGGCAACACACACAACTCACACGTCTAAACGGCGTCTCACCCCACTGAAAGGGGGGTCATTTGTCTAGAACAGTTCGTTTCATCATGCTCTCGTCGGCCTGCGCTCTTGCGCTGGCTTTCGGGGGCAACGCGCTCGCGGCCTACAACCCGTCGCTGCTCGTGGCCGGGACCAGCCACGCTCTCGATAGCGGCGGCCCCGTCGTGATCGGCGTAGGACAGGACCAGAACGATGACGCCACGGGCGTGATCAACATCTACTCACCGCTCGGCTACGGCGTCACGCTCGGCCAGGCGCCGGGTACGAAGATCGGCGACCTCGACGCCGTCGTCAAGGTGGGTGCCCTGGGCGGCGCCCGCGTCGAGATCAAAGGGACCGTGACAGCTCGCGATCCCGCGCAATACGTCAGCAACCCGTGCCTCCCAGGCCTCCACGAGGCGGTCTGGCTGATCGAGTCGACGCTGGCCGGAAACCCGCTGCAGATCCCGATGTACGTCGACCGGGTGACGAGCGGCCCCGAGGCGGCGTTCGCGTCCGCCCGGATCCGGATCTGCCTCGCCTCCCCGTACGTGGCTCCGCCGCAGGGCGCGGCCGCAGGTGCGTCGCTGATCGTCGCGGCGTTCTCCGTGACCAACGTGTTCACCAACCCGAACACGAGGGGCTCATATCCGTGGCAGGGCGTTTTCGTTCCGTACACGGTTGGAACGGCCACGGTGAATCCGGCCAACGCCGCTCAAAGCATGTCCGTCACTCGGTTGCCGGTGCAGCTCGCCGTGACGGCGAAGCGGCTCAAGCGCGGTGGGAAGCGATTCGCACGCGTCACCGCCTGCCTCAGCGAGGCTGGAACGGGCATCCGCGGAATCAACGTCAACTTCCTCGCCGGCAAGACGGCGCGGAAGACAGTACGAGTCAAGCGGGCCCGCACGAACTCGCGCGGCTGCGCGACCGTGCTCATCCCGATGCGGTTCAAGGTCATGTACTTCCGGGCCAACGCTTCGGTGCCGGACCGGGATGCAACCTCTGGAGGCTGCACGCCGACGCTCGCGCCACGGTGCACGTCCGTGACGATCGCTCCGGCGTTCAACCTGTTCAGCCGGAACACGTTCCGGCTGCGCCGCTAACGATCCGTCTGAGAGGGCCCCGACCCGGGGCCCTCTCACTATTCTGGCCCTATGGCCGCTGCCGCTGCAGCTGCAATACGGGTCGGCACGTGCTCCTGGGCCGACGAGGCGCTCTCGAAGCACTTCTACCCGCCAGGACTGAAGGCGGGCGAGCGGCTCGCGTACTACGCGGAGCACTTCGACACCGTCGAGCTGGACTCCACGTACTACCGGCTTCCGGTCGAGTCGATGGCGGCCCGCTGGGCCGAGCAGACGCCGGACGGTTTCGTCATGCACGTGAAGGCTTTCGGCGTCATGACGCGCCACCCGGTGAAGAGAGAGCAACTGCCGACCGACCTCCGCGAAGCCGCGCCGGTCGACGAGAAGGGCCGGATCGATCGCCCGCCGAGGGAGTTCCGCGCCGAGGTCTTCAAGCGCTTCCGCGAGGGCCTCGAACCGCTGCGCTCGGCGGGCAAGCTCGGCGGAATCCTGTTCCAGTTCCCGCCGTACGTCGTCTTCAAGGACCTGTCGCTCGAGTACCTGGCGTGGGCGAAGGAGCAGATGGGTGGCGATGAGCTGCTCGTCGAG
>JBKJWJ010000201.1:0-3054 GCA_046716905.1 Gaiellaceae bacterium | reverse complement strand
GATGTCCTTCGTGTCGTAGTGCGCGCCGAGGACGACCCGTCTGCGCGGATTCCGGCCGGGGATCGTGCCAACGACGTTCCGCAGCCCGCCGGGCACCGCCTGGTACCGGCCGCCGGGGATCGAGCGCCGCAGAACCGCCGCGAGCTCGCGCGACTTCCGCGAGCCGGCGGGCCGGGGCCCAAGCGCGACTTGGCGCTTGAGGAAGCTCCAGGCCGCCGACCCGTCGAAGCGGTTGGCGGGCGGTGTCGCCTCGGCCGCCGCGATTCCGGCGAGCATCAGTGCGGCGAGCGTTGTGGCGGCGAGCAATGAGCGCACAGAGGCATGGTGCCTAGCGCGGCTAAACTGGGCGCCGCACGGGGCTATAGCTCAGTTGGGAGAGCGCCTGGATCGCACCCAGGAGGTCGCCGGTTCGAGCCCGGCTAGCTCCATGAAAGACCCGGCCAGAAGAGCTCTTTCGTTCTCTGCGCAGAAGAGACGACTGCGGAAAGCCCAGACCAGACCGTCTCTAACTTTAGGCCACTTCCGCGCCCTTCATTTTGCCCGCGGAAGCGCCCGCGCTTCGACAGCAACAACGACGCGCGTGCGCCCGAGCTTGGCGCGACGGGCGACCTCCTCGACGGCGTCGGCCGAGACAGCCTTGAAGAGATGGAAGCAGGTCTCGTCGTCGGGCAGGAACGTGGTGCGAACGTACTGGACGGGGGTGCCCTCGCGGGAAAGCTCCTCGGCGGTCGCTCGCGCGCGCCGGCCGGCGGCGCCGGCCTCCGGTGTGCGCGAGCGTGGCATGTAGGCCTCGACCAGGTACGACGGCATGGGCAACCTCGAGACGGAGGGTGAGCGGCGCCCACCCTCCGTCCAGCAGACGATTCAGAAGGAGCAGGTTCCAGGACTCGGCTCGTCGATCCGCCGGCCCGCGCCCTGCGGGACGAGCGAGGTCACGTAAACGACGGCGTCGACGCTGCCCTCGTTGCGGACGACGTGGATGTCGCCGCCGTCGTCGACGAAGCCCGAACCGGCCGGAACGACGTGTGGAGTGCAGCTCGGATCGTCTCCGTGGTAGAGCGTCAACGCACCAGCCTTGACGACCACGATGCTCGGCCCCGGATGCGAGTGCCAGCCGAAGGTTCCGCCCGGCGCGATCCTGTTCTCGAGGATGTGGACGTCCGTAGCGCCCTTCGTGCTGATGCGGGCCTGCCACTTGCTCGAGAGCGTCTTGGCCTCGAGCTCCTGGAAGGTACCCACGGCGAAGAGGGTGCTGGTCACTCTCGAGCCGGGCGTCGCCAGCGCCGTGGCGGCGATCACGAAGACCGCCAGGGCGGCGACGGACGCTGCTCCGCCGATGAGCTTCTTCATCATGTTGGCCTCCTTGCGTTGCTTGCCAACAAGACTCGCGGGGCGTGCCCGGCCGCGAAAGCTGGAAACCTCAGGTCTTTACTGCGAGCAGGTGCGCGAGCTCTGAGCGGGAGTGGATGCCTAGCTTCCGGTAAATGCGCGTCAGCGCCGTCTCCACGGAGTGCACGGTGAGGAAGAGGGCCGCCGCCACCTCTCGGTTCGTACTGCCCTGGGCGACGAGCAGAGCGATCCGGCGTTCGGCCTCGGTCAGTTCGTCACCCGAGGGAGTGCGCCCGCCGATACGCGCCAGCTCGGAGCGTGCCTGCTCGGCCCAAAGTGGAGCGCCGACGCATTCGAAGCGTTCGAGCGCGTCCTCGAGCGTCGTACGGGCGGCGCCGCGTTTTTTCGCGCGACGCTGCGTCCTGCCGAGGGCGAGCAGCGTCCGAGCATGTTGAAACGGATCCGTGCTGCGAGCGTGCTCGGATAGCGCGCGTTCGAAGCTCGCGAAGGCGCCCTCGAAATCGCCCCGCGCGGCGAGCAGCAGCGCGCGGTAGCGGGCAAGGATCGCAAGTGCCCAGGGCCGGTCGAGAGCCTGGGATCGCTCCTCCCACGGGATCAGCTTCCCCTCGGCTTCGTCGAGCCTGCCGACGGCGATCAGCGCCTCCAGCGTATCCGCCAGTTCCAAGCGGTGGCACGGCTCGAGCAGGCGGACATCGTCGCGGATCTCCCACGCGCGTTAGAGGTATCCGAGGGCGGCGGCAGCGTTTCCCAGCGAGAGCTCGATGAACCCGAGCACGCAGCGATGACCCGATTGCGCGATGAGAACGCCGTCGGCCTCCGCGAGCGCGAGTGCACGCTCCGAACGAGTTCGAGCATCCTCGATTCGACCCTGGTGCGCTGCGATCATCGCGGCGGGCATCTCTGCGATCGGCTGCAACGCTTCGCGGCCGAACTGCGCCCGAAGTGCGAGCGAATTGGCTGCGTGACGGGCCGCCCGCTCCCAGTTCCCCGCCCGCCACTCGACGATGCTCAGCAACCACAGCGTTTCTGATTCCTCGAAGTCCTCCCGGCCGTTCAGGGCCTTGCTCGACTCTTCGAGGAGTGGCCGGGCCAGCTCGTGCTGCCCGGACCAGACGAGCTGAAAACAATGGGTCCACGTCGCCGCGCCGGGCCACTGTGGCAGTGACCGCTCGAGCGCAAGCGCCTCGTCCATTCGCTCGCGCGGAATGCCTTGTCCGCAGCCGAAATGCAGGCGGCCAAACATCGCCAGTGCGTCGCACCGGAGCGCGGCGTCGCCGACGCGTGACGCAGCCTGGACGGCCAACTCGGCGTGTGCCAGGCCGCGATCCCTGCCTTCCGTCTCCGACACGCCCTCGGCAAGGCCGAGGTGAATCTCCGCCTCCAGGGCGTCATCGCCTTCAGCCTCGCTCAGCGCTTCGCGAAGGAGCTGGACCGCCTCCCGCAGGCCGACAACGACCGCCAACGTGCGGGCCAGGCGCACCAGAACCGCGGCCCGCGCCGCTCCCCGCGGCGCCGTTTCGTACGCCTGCTCGAGCTGGGAGATCGCTCGGCGGCCGTCGCCTGCGTCGCGATGCCGATCGGCACAGTCGAGGGTGCGTCTGCGCGCCTCCTCGCCATCTTCAGGAGGTGTGAGCCGGACCGCCAGCTCGAGCAGCTCTGCGGCGGCAGCTGCTGCTCCCCGTGCGTGCACGTTCTCTGCCGCCT
>JBKJWJ010000200.1:0-3060 GCA_046716905.1 Gaiellaceae bacterium | reverse complement strand
AGACGACTGCGGCCTCCTGGAGTTGATCGAGCGCCTGCGAATCGCCCGCAAAGCGCTCGTCCGGCTCGGGCCAGGGCGCCACGATCAGCCGGGTCTCCCGGTGGGGTAGCTGTGCCCAGATCTCCTCGGTCACGTGCGGCATCACCGGATGGAGCAGCCGGAGGAGTCGCTCGAGCGCGGCGAGCGCGGTGGACCGCGCATCGCCGTCGCCTGCGTAGAGGCGAGGCTTGATCGCCTCGGCATACCAGTCGCAGAAATCATCGAACGTGAGGCGGTACAGGGCGTTCGCCGCGGGTGCGAACTCGAACGCCGACCAGGACCCGTCCAGCTCGGCGCGCGTGGCGTCGAGGCGCGCGAGGATCCACCGCTCCTCGATGTCCTTCGGGCGCGCCTCGGGGTCGGCGCCTTCCGAGTTCGACAGGATTAGCCTGGCCACGTTCCAGAGCTTGTTGGCCAGCTTGCGGCCCTCCTCCACGGCGCCGTACGAGAAGCGGACGTCCTGGGTCGAGGAAAGCTTCAGCAACCCGTACCGCGTCGCGTCCGCGCCGTGCTCCGCGATCAGGTCGAGGGGGTCGATTCCCGTCCCGAGGCTCTTCGACATCCGCCGGCCGTCGGGCGCGAGCACGGTCGTGTGGATGATCACGTCTCGAAACGGGATCTCGCCCATCAGTTCGAGGCCGGAGAAGATCATTCGGTTCTCCCACAGGCGAATGATGTCCCGGGCCGTCGTGTTCAGGGTTCCCGAGTACCAGGCACGGAGCTCGGGGGTCTCCTCGGGCCAGCCCAGGATTGCGAAAGGCCAGAGCGCAGACGAGAACCACGTGTCGAGCACGTCGTCGCTTCGCGCGAGCTCGCGGGATCCACACGTGGCACAAGCCTCCGGCTCGGTCTCTTCCACGGTCTCGTGGCCGTCCGGGCACTCCCAGACCGGCAGCTGATGCCCCCACCAGATCTGGCGCGAGATGTTCCAGTCCGGCGCGTCCTCGAGCGAGTCGACCGCGTACCGGTGTTGCGACTCGGGGTGATACCGCACGCGTCCTGCACGCAACGCCCCGAGGGCGGGCTCCTTGAGCTCATCCATCCGGCACCACCACTGGAGCGAGATCAGCGGCTCGATCCGGCTCTTGCAGCGCACGCAGAGGGCAACGGAGTGGCGGTACGCCTCGCGGCGCTCCAACTGGCCGTGCTCGCGAATCCATTCGAGGATGCGTTGCTGTGCCTCCTCCTGCGTCAGGCCCGCGAGGTCCGCCGCCTCGTCGTTCATGCGGCCGTCCGGGCCGATGACGGTCAGCTCCGGCAATTCATGCGCCCGGCCGATCTCGAAGTCGAGCGGATCGTGCCCGGGCGTCACCTTCAGGGCACCCGTGCCGAACTGGGGATCCACGCGCTCGTCGGCGATCACCGGCACACGCCGCCCAACGAACGGCACGACCACTTGGCGCCCGATCGCGTCTCGCCAGCGCTCGTCCTCGCCGTTCACCGCGACGGCGACGTCGCCGACGATGGTCGCCGGCCGCGCGGTCGCAATCGTGACGCCGCCTTCCGACCCGTCGGCGAACGGATACCGAACATAAGTGAGGGCGTCGTCACTCTCCTCGTGCACGAGCTCGAGGTCCGAGAGCGAAGTCTCGTGGAAGGGGCACCAGTTGATGATCCTGTTCGCCCGATAGATCCAGCCCTTGCGGTGGAGGTGCACGAAGAAGCGCATCACCGCCCGGACATAGGCCTCGTCCATCGTGAAGCGCTCCCGCCGGTAGTCCATCGAGGCGCCCATGCGGCGGAACTGACCCATGATCGTCTTGCCGTATGTGTGGAGCCATTCCCAGACGACGCGCTCGAACTCCGCGCGCCCGAGTTCCTGCCGGCTCCTCCCCTCCGAGGCGAGGTGCTTCTCGACCGCGTTCTGCGTCGAGATGCCGGCGTGGTCGTACCCGGTGAGGAACGCCGTCTCGAAGCCGCGCATGCGGTGCCAGCGGACCAAGGTGTCCGCGAGCGAGATCTGCAACGCATGGCCGAGGTGCAGCGCGCCGGTCACGTTCGGCGGCGGATGGGCAACGACAAAGGTCTCGCGACCGCTGCCCGGCTCGGCCGAGTAGAGACCCTCGGACTCCCACGCCTCCTGCCAGCGCTCCTCGACGCCCTTTGGGTTGTAGAGAGAGTCCATCACCGGCGGCCTCGCAACCTATCTTGGAACGTGTCGCGCGCAGGGGCCGCGCCGACCGTCAGGTCGCGCTCAGTGGGGCCGGTGAGATCACGCTGCGACTATGAATCGAAGTATGTCGACGGCGGAGCGCCCAAGCAACACAAATGACGTCCGGCTTGCCGCCCTGGTCGCGCTCTTGATCGGCCTGTACGCCGCGTTCTCGGTCGCCACCTTCTGGGGTGCACTGGGCGGACTCAGCGGAGGGGTCGGAGCCTTCCTGAGCGTCTGGATCCTCAGACAACGCCCGGGCAAGCCGACGCTCATCGTGGCGGGCTTCGCACTCATACTCAATTTCCTGTCTTTCGCCTTCGCGGCAATCCTGGTGATCGGTGTCGTGATTGGAAAGGTCTAGAAGCGAAGATCAGCCGCGGGACGGGCTCTGCCCGGCGCGCTCAGTGCCGCGCCACGCGCACGCGAAGCGGGCGCCCGGCTTCTGAGAGGGCCGCTGAAAAGTCGTAAGACTTTCAGCGTGGGCGGCGGGCCGGAGGCCCGCTACGCCGAAGCGCGCTCTTCTTCTTCGTCCTCGACCTCGTTCCCGGCGCTCGTGACGAGCGTCGGCTTGAGTCCCTTCTCGATCGTCTCCTTCGTGATCACGCACTTGGAGACGTCCTTGCGCGAGGGAAGCTCGAACATGACGTCTAGGAGTGCGTTCTCGATGATCGAGCGGAGCCCTCGTGCGCCGGTCTCCCGCGCGAGCGCCTTGTCGGCGATCGACCATAGGGCGTCGTCTTTGAAGACGAGCTCGATCGTGTCGTAGCCGAAGAAGCGCTGGTACTGCTTGACGAGCGCGTTCTTGGGCTCGACCAGGATCTGGACGAGATCCTCTCGCTGGAGCTGGTGCACGGCCGAAACCACCG
>JBKJWJ010000199.1:0-3423 GCA_046716905.1 Gaiellaceae bacterium | reverse complement strand
CGTCGAATGCCTCGACCCGGCGCACGACGTCGCGGATCTCCGTCTCGAGCGCAAAGAGGTCATACCTCCGCGTCTTGACCTCCATGAGCAGGCAGTTGAACGCGGCGATGTCGACGCCGACCGCGTCGCGTCCGCTCTCGAGCGACTGGACGAGCGTCGTCCCGGACCCGGCGAACGGATCCAGCACCCGGCCCCCGGCGACGACGTAGCGCCCGACCAGTGCCTCGACGAGCTGCGGGATGAACTTTCCGAGGTAGGGGTGGAGCCGGTGGACGTGCTTCGTCCGCTCCCGCTCGGGAAGCTCCCGCTCCGACCACGAAAGCTCGAGGTCGATCTCGGCGTAGAGCGCATCCTGCGTGGGGGCCACCGGAAACCCTTCGCCGGGACACGAAGGAGTCCTAGAACGCGTCCGCCACGCGCGTGACCCCGCGGGGAGTCACTGCCACCACGTCGAAGCGCACCGCCCACCCCGCCGACTCCGGATGCTGCGCGAGCCACGACTCCGCGGCCCGGCGCAGGCGCTGCTGCTTTTCCCAGCCGACCATCTCGACCGGATCGCCGTACCGTTCGCCCAGTTTCGCCTTCACCTCGCAGATCACGAGCTTCCGGCCCCGCCGCAAGATCAGGTCGACCTCGACCCCGCTCAGCCGCGAGTTTGCCTCCAGCAATCGATAGCCACGCACCAGGTAGTACAGCCGCGCCCGCCGCTCGGCCCGCGCTCCGGTCGCGTTCATCGCGCTTCGACTCGGGCCAGCTCCTCCGCCGTGAGGTAACAAAGCGCTTGGAACGATCTCCGGTGGATCTCGGACGGCCCGCGCTCCCGCACGACAGCGGAATGGCGCGGCGTGATGTACCCGACGTGCGACGAGAACCCGTACGCCGGAAACAGCGCGTCCATGCGGCGCATCGCCCTGTCGCGCACGACCTTCGCGACGATCGACGCAGCGGCGATCGCCGCCGACCGCTCGTCGCCGTCCACGACCGCCGTGTGCGCAGGCGCAGCAGGCCCCAACCGGAACCCGTCGACCAGGCAGGCCTCGGCCGGTGGAGCCAGCTCGCGCAGGCACGAACGCATTCCCTCGAGATTCGACTTGTGCAGACCGTTGCGGTCGATCGCCGACGAGGAAATGACCCGCACCGTGAAGGACTCCGCGCAGGCGACGACGCCGTGGAAGACCTCTTCGCGCTCCTCGTGAGTCAGTTGCTTCGAGTCGTTGAGGCCCGCAAGCGGTCGGCAGCGGTGGTCTCGAAGGCACTCGTAGTCGAACAGGACTCCGGCAACGACCAGCGGCCCCGCCAGGGACCCTCGCCCGGCTTCGTCCACGCCGGCGACGAACCGCCGGCCGAAGCGGCGGTCGAACTCGAGAAGGCGTCTACCCCGCTTTTGGGGTTTCCGGCTCGAGCTCGGCCTCGACCTCGGGCTCTTCGACCGGTTGCTGCTCGGGATCTTCGACGGCAGGCTCGGCGGCGACGGCTGCTTCGGGGGCACGGGCCGAGGATAGCCTCGCCCCATCACGGCGCTCGCGAACGCGTGCCTTCTTACCCACTTTCCCGCGCAAGTAGTAGAGCTTTGCGCGGTTCACGTCGCCGATCGCCATGACCTCGATCTGCTCGATCTTCGGGGAGTGAAGCGGGAATGTCCGCTCGACCCCCACGCCGAACGACTGCTTCCGCACCGTGAACGTCTCCCGGACTCCCGAGCCCTGGCGCTTGATGACGATGCCCTCGAAGACCTGGATCCGGCGGCGCTGACCCTCGATGACCTGGAAGTGGACACGGACGGTGTCACCGGCCTTGAACTGCGGCCGGTCGGGGCGCAGCTGTTTGCGCTCGAGTGTCTCGATGGGGTTCGCCATGACAAAGGGTCGGGCACCCGCCCGACCGCAGGATGCTAGCGCAAGCCGATTCTCCGAGGCGGGAAATAGATCGCGAAAACCTTGCCGATCAAGTTGCCGCGCTGGAGCGATCCCCACACGCGCGAGTCGCACGATTGGGCCCGGTTGTCGCCCATCACGAAGTAGCTGTTCTTCGGAATCCGCTCAGGCGGCCTCGTGTCGACATCGCGGCGATCCGACTTCACGTACGGCTCCTTGAGTCGGCGGCCGTTGATGAAGACGAAGCCGTTCCGCATCTCCCACGCCTCCCCAGGCAGGCCGACGATCCGCTTGACGAACGTCCCTCCGGCGCCACAGTCCTTCCGCGCCCGGGGCGGAGTCTCAAAGACGACGATGTCGCCGCGCTTCGGATCCGTGAAGTGGTAGATGAAGCGGTTCGCGAGCACCCGGTCTGAGAACCGCGAGGTGCAGCCGAGGCCGGCTCCGGCGCAGTGGAGCGTGGGCTCCATCGACGAAGACGGGATCCGGTAGGGGTTCACGACCCACTGCTTGATCGCGAGCACGATCGCGACGGCGCCGACGATCGTGACGACCCAGTCGATCGCCACCCGCCAGGGTCGCGGCAGCCGGTGGGTGAGCTTGTCGACCGGGTTTCTCATGCGCGGTTCAGCGTCCGCCGGCGGCTCTGGTCCCGCCGCCACTCGGCGATCCGGCCGTGGTCGCCCGAGAGCAGGACGTCGGGGACGCTCCACCCCCGGAACTCGGCCGGCCGCGTGTACTGCGGATACTCGAGCCCGCCCTCGAGCTCGGTCGAAAAGCTTTCCTCGGTGCCCGAACCTTCGCTCAGCGCTCCGGGGAGGCGGCGGGCCACCGCGTCGGCGACGACCATCGCGGGCAGCTCTCCCCCGGACAACACGTACGGCCCGATCGAGATCGCGTCGGTCGCCAGGTGCTCGAGGATCCGCTCGTCGAACCCCTCGAACCTGGCCGAAAGCAGCGTCAGCTGCTCCTCCCCCGCGAGCTCGTCGACGACCCCCTGGTCGAGCTGCCGGCCCTGAGGGGTCAGCGCAACCACCCTGTGGGTCGGCAGGCCGCCGTAGACCCCTTCGAGCGCCGCTGCAACGACATCGGCGCGCATGACCATGCCCGGGCCGCCACCGTACGGCTCGTCGTCGACCTCCCCGCCCGAGAGCGGCGTCCAGTCGCGGTAGTTGAAGAGCCGCAGCTCGAGCTCGCCGCCGAGGACGGAGGCAAGTGGACGTTGTTCGGAGACGGCAGCGAAGACATGGGGTACGAGCGTGAAGACATCGAGGCGCAGGGCGTCCGGAGGTTAGTCATCAGGGACGAAGCCCTGTGCGATGAGGATTCGCCCTCCCTCCAGATCGACCTTCCGGACGCAGGCTTCGACGAGAGGGAGTAGGAGCCCCGTCTCCAGCTCCAGCGCGTCGTTGGCCGGGCCGGGTACGACATCCACGACCGGCCCGAGGCGGCGGCCTCCCTCCTCCTCGACTTCGAGGCCGACGAGTTGGAAGACGTAGTACGACCCCGGCTCGGCGTCGGGCAGGTCGTCGCGCGCGACCTCGAGCGC
>JBKJWJ010000198.1:0-7010 GCA_046716905.1 Gaiellaceae bacterium | reverse complement strand
GTGGGATGGTCGTCCTCGGCCAGGCCGTCGGCACGGGCCCGGGGACATCGGTCGCGCTCGGTGACTGGGGAACCGCGACCATCCTCCAGCAATCCGCCTCGCCGTACAGCTCGAACCGGGCTCGCGGCTACAACGCCGGCGTCACCGGGCTCCATGTGCGTCTGAACGTGGAGCACGCCGGGCTTCCCGCGGGCACGGAAATCGTCGTCGGCTACGTCGACGTCGCAGCAGAGGCTCTCCCCCCGCAGCCGGTCGGCGGCAAGAGAGAGGAGCCTCAGCGGCGGCGCTCAAGGCCGAAAACGGAGGAGCGAAGGCAAGAGACGGAGAGCCGCCCGGCCACGCCTCCCGTCCGGAACGTTCCTGGCGACGTGATCCCGCGGCTGACGGCGAGCGGCTACGTCTTCCCGATCTACGGTTCGGCGTCGTTCGCGAACACCTTCGCGGCACCGCGTGGGTCGTACGTCGGCGGCTGGCACCATGGAGAGGACATCTTCGCTCCCCTCGGAGCGCCCGTCCTGGCCGTTGCGAATGGGATCGTCTACTCGGTGGGCTGGAACAAGGTCGGGGGCCTGCGCTTCTGGCTTCAGGATCTCGCCGGCAACGAGTTCTACTACGCGCACCTCTCGGCGTTCTCGCCGCTCGCGATCAACGGCGCGCAGGTGCGAGCAGGCGACGTGATCGGCTTCGTCGGCAACACGGGCGACGCTCAGGGGACTCCCCCGCATGTGCATTTCGAGATCCACCCCGTCTCGCTGCTCTACAAGGGCTACGACGGAAGCGCCGTGCCGCCCTACCCGTATCTCATGGCCTGGAAGCGGCTCACGGACCTGCCGTTCACCTCGGTCTCCGGCTGGGCGCCTCCGCTCTCCGACTCGAGCCGCGCGCCGAGGCCGGGCGCGATCCTGCTCCAGTCGCGGGACATCTCGAGCGCGAGCGGGCTCGAGCCCGGATCGCTGCGCCGTGCGCTGCGTTCGAACGGGGCGTCCGTGGCCGATGGCTCGCTGGCAGGGATGGTTCCGCGAGGACGTGAAGGCTTGCGCGCTCTCGCCCGGACGCTCGTCGGCCCGAACTAACTAGTAGCGAGAAGAAGCGGGCGGAACGGGTGCGCCCGTCCCGCCCCTCAAAAGGCGACTAGCCTGAGTTGCTGTTGCCGCTGCCGCTCTTGCCCGAGGACGATGAGCCCTCGTCGCCGCCGAGCAGCTTCTCGGAGATCCACTCACGCGTCTGCGCGCCCGTGACCGGGTTGAAGAGGATCCCGAGCGCGATCCCGGCCATCAGCAGGGTTGCGTTGCGGGAGGTGTGCTCTTTCTTGCCCTGAACGCGCATCGCGGCCTTGCGGAGATCCTCGACCGCGCTTCTCAGGTTGTCCTGAATGTCCTTGTCCGTCGCGACGCGGGTCGCGACCGCCGTGGTCGAGCGGCCGCCGAGGAGCTCGTCGTAGATCTCCCGAGCCGAGGCGATTGCGCTCTTCAGGTTGTCCCGGACTTCCTCGTCCTGGATCGCACGCGCGAAGTAGGGCTTCATGTCGGAAACTCTGTCCTTTGCCTTGGCCATTGAGGCGGCCGTCCTTTCTTCGTGTCGCTTCTGACTGGCCGAGTACCCGCGTCAAGCCGGGTGCAAACGCTCTCTCTACCCGGGAAGCGCGGCTTTTCGCTCAGGCGATCCTACTCCGCTCGGCCGCCGCGACGGCTTTGCCCCATCGAGCGCAGCCTCGAGCACCTCGTCGACGTGGTCGGCGAGGACGAAGGACAGCTCCTTGCGCGTCTCGGCGGGGAGATCCTGGAGATCCGGCTCGTTTTCCTTCGGGATGACGACGGTGCGGACGCCTGCGCGCTGAGCGGCGAGCACCTTCTCGCGTACTCCGCCGACCGGGAGCACCTGGCCGGTGAGCGTCACTTCGCCGGTCATCGCCACCTCGTCGGACACCGGTCGCCCGCTGACGAGGGACACGATCGCCGTGGCCATCGTGACCCCGGCCGACGGCCCGTCCTTCGGTACCGCCCCGGCGGGGATGTGCACGTGGATGTCGTGGTCGGCGAACCACTCGGTCTTCAGGTTCAGCTGCTCTGCGTGCGAGCGCACCCAGGAGAGGGCGGCCTGCGCCGACTCCTGCATGACCTCGCCGAGCTGCCCGGTGACCTTCAGCCGGCCCTTCCCGGGGTAGGCGGTCGCCTCGATGAAGAGCACGTCGCCACCCACTGCCGTCACGGCGAGACCGGTGGCGACACCGGGATCCTCGGTCCGCTTGCGCGTCTCTCCGGAGAACCGCCTCGGACCGAGCAGACTCCGCGTGCGCCGCTCGTCGATCCGGCTTGCCCCCTTCGCCTTGCCCTCGGCCACACGTCTCGCCGCCTTACGGCAGAGGGCTGCGATCTGGCGCTCGAGGTTCCGGACGCCCGCCTCCCGCGTGTACTCGCGGATCACGGTGCGCAGCGCGCCCTCGGTGAGCGTGACCTTGTGGTCGGTGAGGCCGTGGGCCTCGAGCTGCTTGGGAACGAGGTACTTCCGCGCGATTCCCAGCTTCTCGTCCTCCGTGTACCCGGAGAGGTTGATGACGTCCATTCGGTCGAGGAGCGGCGGCGGAATCGTCTCCAGCTGGTTAGCCGTGCAGATGAAGAGGACTTTGGAGAGGTCGAACGGGAGGTCCAGATAGTGATCGCGGAACGTCGAGTGCTGCTCCGGGTCGAGCAGCTCGAGCATCGCGCGCGCCGGGTCGCCTCGGTAGGCCGAGCCCATCTTGTCGATCTCGTCGATGAGGAACACGGGATTCCGCGACTCGGCGTCGCGGAGCGCGCGGATGATCGTGCCGGGCATGGCACCGATGTACGTGCGCCGGTGTCCGCGGATCTCCGACTCGTCGCGGACGCCGCCGACCGAGATCCGCGTGAACTTGCGCTCGAGGGCGCGCGCGATCGACTGCCCGAGCGACGTCTTCCCGACGCCGGGAGGGCCGACGAAGCAGAGGATCGACCCGGAGACGTCGCCGCGCAGCTTCGCGACGGCGAGGGTCTCGATGATCCGGTCCTTGACCTTCTCGAGGTCGTAGTGATCTTCGTCGAGCACCTTCCGCGCATGGTCGAGCTCAAGGTTGTCCTCGGTGAACTGCGACCAGGGGAGCGAGAGGATCCAGTCGACGTAGGTGCGGATCACTCCGTACTCCGCTGCAGCCGAGGGGAGCCGTTCGAGCCGCGCGAGCTCGCGATCGACAGCCTTGCGCGTGTCCTCCGGTAGCCCCGCCGACTCGACGCGCTCTCGGAGCTCCTGCAGCTCTGCCTGCTCGGGATCGCCCTCGCCGAGCTCTTCCTGGATCGCCTTCATCTGCTGGCGGAGGAAGTACTCGCGCTGGCCCTTCTCGAGCTCCGCGTGAACCTGCGATTGGATCTTGGTTCCGAGCTCGAAGACCTCGAGCTCCCGGTTCAAGACTCGCGAGAGCTCGCGCAGGCGCTCCTCGACGTCGGACAGCTCGAGGAGCTTCTGCTTCTCCTCGGTCTTCAGCCGCAGCGTCGAGGCCACGAGGTGCGACAGCGCACCGGGCTCGTCGACATTGGCCGCGGCGAGCTCGAGCTCGGCGGGGAGGTACGGCACGAGGGCGACGATCCGGCCGTAGAGCATCTGGACGTTTCGGGTCAGTGCCTCGAGCTCGGGCGTCTCGTTCACCACGTCGGGCAGCGCCGTGAAGTTTCCGACGAGATAGGGGTCGTCCTGAACCCGCGCGTCAAGCGTGACCCGGTCGATGCCCTGGACGAGGATGCGCAGCGTACCGTCCGGAACCTTGATCAGCTTGTGGACGATCGCGGCGGTCCCGACGTCGTAGAGATCGTCCCAGCCCGGCTGCTCAACCTCGTCGTTCTTGACGGTGACGAGCGCCAGGATCCGATCCTTGGCAACCACCTCGTCGATGAGCTTGATCGACCGCTCCTGACCGATGGCGAGAGGAGTCGCCGAGTCGGGAAAGACGACTGTCTCCTTCAGCGGGAGGATCGGCAGCGCCGACGGCAGATCGATCTCGCCGCGATCGGCGGCCTCGGCGACCTCGAAATCGATGTCCGTCATGAGTCCCTCCGGACACGGATCGGGACCGGCCGAATTCTCGGCGCCGGCTCTGCGATCGGGACGACGACCCGCAGCAGGCCCTTGTCGTAGGTCGCCTCGGCGGAGGAAGGGTCGACGTCCTCGGGCAGCTGGATCACCCGCTGGAAGGGCCCGTATTCGATCTCCATCTGCTGGTAGCTGCGTCCGCCGCAGTCGGCGCGGCTTCGCTCTCCGGAGATCACGAGGGCACGGTCGGCGGTCGTCACGTTCACTCGCTGCGGATCGATGCCCGCGAGGTCGACGACGACGGTGTAGGTCGCCGGGTCCTCCGTTCGGAAGCAGTCCAGCAGTGGCCGGAACCCTCGCCGAAGGCCACCCAGCCGCGACACCTGCCAGAGGTCGGCGAACAGTTCGTCGATCTCGTCCCTCAGGTCTTTCCTCTGTCCCATCAGTGGTGTGAATCGTAGCCTTGACACCGCTCTCCAAACTCCTTAACTTAGTCGGCACTAGCTTAGTGATTACTAACGTGCTCTCGGAGGAGGCGACGCCCATGGAACGGTTCGCGCGCACGATGATTCGATTTCGGTGGCTCGTCCTCGCGACCTGGATCCTTGTCCTGGCCGCGTCCATGGTGGCCTCGTCCGGGCTGAACGATCTCCTCACCAACAGATTCGTCCTGCCGGGCGCCGAGAGCGAGAAGGCCGGCGCCATCCTGAAGGAGCACTACGGGCAGCAGCCCGAGGGCTCGTTCTCCGTCGTCGTGAAGGGTGGCCCGGGCTCTGCGCAGTCGCTCGTCGCCCCGACTCGGGCTGCCGCGACGAGGGCGGCCGGAGCGCTCAAGACCGGCAAGGTCGGTGACGTCAGGGCTGTTGCCGGCGACGTCGTCACCGCACGAATCGTCTCCCAGCTCCAACCGGCCGACGCAAAGGGCTACACGAGCGCGATGCGCGAGGCAGCAGGAGACATCCCCGGCGCGACGCTCTACGTGACAGGTCAGTCGGCGATCGAGAGCGACCTCGAGCCGGTGCAGAACCGCGACCTGCTCGTCGGCGAGGTCTTCATCGCCGTCCCGATCGCTCTCCTGATCCTTGTCTTCGTCTTCGGGACGCTCTCGTTCCTGCTCCCGTTCATGCTCGCGGCGGTCGCGATCCCGACGACGCTCGCCTTCGTCTGGATCTTCGCAAACTTCATGCAGCTCTCGACCTACCTGACCAACATGGTCACCCTGATTGGGCTCGGGATCGCGGTCGACTACTCGCTGCTGATGGTGCACAGGTACCGCGAGGAGCGGAAGACCGGCAAGTCGAGAGAGGACGCCCTCGTCACGACGATGGAGACGTCCGGTCGAGCCGTGGTGTTCAGCGGCACCGCGGTCGCCATCGGTCTGGCGCTGATGCTTGCCATGCCGCTCCCGTTCATGCGCGGCTTCGGCCTTGCGGGCCTGTTGATCCCGCTCGTCTCCGTCGCGGCTGCGATCACGCTCCTTCCGGTGCTCATGTATTGGCTCGAGGACCGCATGGATCGCGTCCGCCTGATCCCGAAGCGAATCATCGAGCGCCGCGAGAACACCGAGAGCAGCTTCTGGGCCCGCCTCGCCGGGACGATCATGAAGCGGCCGGTCGTCTTCGCGGTCGGCACGGTGGCCGTTCTCCTGCTCCTCGCCTCACCCATGCTCTCCCTCGAGCTCGGCCCCGGATCGAACGAGGGCATTCCGAGCAACCTCGAGGCGGTTCAGGGCCTGAACGTCCTGAGTGACGCGATCGGCGAGGGCGCGCTCGCGCCGACGGACATCGTCGTCGACACGGGACGGGAGGGCGGCGCGCGCTCGCCCGAAGTCCAGGCGGGTCTCGAGCGCCTCGCCGGGCAGCTCAGAGGCGACGAGGAGATCACGGACGTCATCGCCGCCGGCCCGCAGGTCGCCGACGAGAGCGGCCGGTACTTGCACGTCCAGGCGATCGGAAAGCACGAGTACGGCCTTCCAGAGGCGCAGGAGTTCGTCCACCGGCTTCGAGACGTGATCATCCCCGCGTCCGAGTTCCCCGCCGGCACCGAGGTTCTGGCTGGTGGCGGCCCTGCCTTCGGCGTCGACTTCCTGGACATCACCTACGGCGCGTTTCCGTGGCTCATCCTCGCTGTGCTGCTGCTGACCTACCTGCTGCTCGTCAGGGCGTTCAGGTCGCTCATCCTGCCGCTGAAGGCGATCGTCCTCAACCTGCTCTCGATCGGGGCGGCGTACGGGATCCTGGTGCTGGCGTTCAAGCTGGGCGCAGGCGAGCCTTTCGGCCTGACGCAGTTCGACCAGATCGAAGGCTGGATCCCGGTCTTCCTCTTCGCGATGCTCTTCGGCCTCTCCATGGACTACGAGGTCTTCCTCGTCAGCCGGATGCGCGAGGAGTGGGATTCGACGAAGGACAACGAGGCGGCCGTCCGGCAAGGCCTTGCGAAGACCGGCCGGCTGGTCACGGCGGCCGGGTTAATCATGTTCGCGGCCTTCATGGGCTTCGTCGCCGGCTCGATCGTCGGGCTCCAGCAGTTCGGGCTCGGCCTGGCGGCGGCGATCCTGATCGACGTAACCATTATCCGAGCGCTGCTCGTGCCGAGCGCGATGAAGATCTTCGGCCGCTGGAACTGGTGGTTGCCGGAAGGGGTCGCGAAGGTCTTCCGCGTCGAGCCGTCGCCGCTCGAAGGCCCGCCCGCACCGGCGCTCCGCCCGGCTGGTAAATGAGCCGCTACCGGACGAGCGCGATGACGATGATGACGACCGCGATCAGGATCGGGATCCAGGCGAGCCGCATGACGTTGAACGCGCGCTGCTCGCCCGGGCCTGGGCCCGGCTCGGGCGTGTAGGGATCGAGCGGCGGCGCCGGCTGGCGAGGGATCTGATCCTCGCCCTCGACGACGCCTGCATCCGGCTCGACGACATGGTCTCGCTCGTTGTCGCTCATCGCGGGATTGATACCCGATTACCATCGCTCCTG
>JBKJWJ010000197.1:0-2573 GCA_046716905.1 Gaiellaceae bacterium | reverse complement strand
CCTCCCACTGAACTTCGTTCGCGGCCGCGTATTACTCGTAGGTCAAGACCCGTCGCCCAACCATCCCCGGCGCTGGTGGCGACGGCGCCTCTGTCAGGACGAGCGCGACGGCGTACGGATCCTTGTCGCGGACGAGCCCTCGCGCGAGCAGCAGATCGACGAGGTCTCGCGGCTCTGCCGAGCTGCCGATCTCCCATTGCGTCTTCCCGCGCCCTCGCGTGCGGAGCAACACGCGTACCTCATCGAGGACGCCGTCGACCTCCTCCTCACGGAAGCGCTGCCGCTGGACGGTGTTCCAGGTTTTTCCGGCCCCCATGCAGAGCGTGTAGCGATCCGTCTCGATCCGTTCGTCCTTCGGCCCGAGCGGCCCGAAGGAATTTGGGTATTCCGCGATCTCGCGCAACACACATGGAAGCTATCCCGACCATTGGCTGATGTGCGAGTACGGGCCTGCTCAGGGCCATCAAGAGAGATGCCCCCGGCAAGATCGAACTTGCGCACGCGGTTAAGGAAACAGCGTGCCGAAATGCCAGTTGCAGGGGAAGGTGAGCCTCTCGGCCAGCTGCGCGCCAGTGAATGCGCCAGTCCGCTAGACGCGACCACGCGCTCGTCGCTTCATTCGCCCGAATGATGGTTGCTGGAGGGGCGTTGTCGTTGCGAAGAGCCGCGTTCGAGGACTTGCGGAGCCGCTAGAAGCGAGTTGCGCGGTCGGCGACAATGAGGCCGTGGTCGTAGGTTCGCCGGTCGGTGTGTTCGAACTCGTCGGGCGCGAGCGGGAGACGGAGCAGTTGAAGTGGTTCGTCGACCACTTTCCCGAAGGGGCACGCGCCGTGCTTCTGCGGGGCGAGCCAGGCTTCGGGAAGACGATGATCTGGCGCGACGCCGTTGGTACTGCCATGACGGCCGGGATCAGGGTGCTTGCGACGCGCTGCGTCGAGGCCGAGATGCCGATCGCCCTTGCTGGGCTATCAGACCTTCTCGAGACGGCGTTCGGCGAGATCGCCGACGAGGTCGCGGAGCCGCATCGACGGGCGATCGCGGCCGCGCTCGGCGTCGAGGATCCGCCGCTGGTCGTGCCTGACAGCCTCGCGCTGCCGCGCGCGGTCGTTGCCGGTCTGCGGGTGCTTGCGGCACGAGAGCCGGTGCTTGTGGCGATCGACGATGTGCAGTGGCTCGACGCGGCGTCGCGGCGGGTGTTGGCGTTCGCTGTCCGGCGTGTGGGCGCACTCCCGTTCGGTGTACTCATGACGTTGCGCGGCACGTCCGACGTACCTGACCCCCTCGATCTCGCGGACGCAATCGGTCGAGAGTCGTTCGTGGAGCTCGAGCTCGGTGCGTTGAGCGCCGGCGCTTTGCAGCACCTCGTGCGCTCGCGAATCGCCGTGCGCCTCCGGCGCCCGACTTTGCTGCGTCTTTACGAGGCTTCCGGAGGGAACCCGATGTTCGCGCTCGAGTTCGCCCGCCAAATCGCGTCGCGAGACGATGGTTCGGGTGGAGAGCCGCTCGCGATGCCGCCGTCGCTGCGGGAGCTTGTTCGCGAGCGGGTCGCGGGCTTTCCCAGTGCGATAGGTCCGCTGCTCGAGCTCGTCGCGACGCTCGAGCGTCCGACGCTCCCGATCCTCGCGCGAGCCTTCGAGACCACCGAGGCCGGCGAGGAGCTGCTCGCCGCGGCGCAGCGAGCGGAAGCTGTCGCGGTCGAAGAGGACGGCCTCATCCGCTTCACGCATCCGCTGCTCGCGTCGACGGTCTACTCCGACGCGACCCCGCAGCGGCGGCGGGCGTTGCACGCACAGGCTGCCGCTCTCCTGACGGACCTGGAGGCGAGCGCGAGGCATCTCGCGCTCGCAGCTGCCGGCCCCGATGCCGCGGTTGCCGCCGTGCTCGACGAGGCGGCACAGCGGGCATCTGCTCGAGGCTCGCCCGACGGGGCCGCGGAGTTCGCCGAGCGGGCGCAGCTACTGACCCCGCCGCTGATGGCCCGGGAGCGCGTCGGCCGCGCGCTGGCTGCAGTTCGGTACCTGATCCACGCGGCGCAGATCAGCCGCGCTGCCGCTGCGCTCGACGATCTGCTCGCCGGCGACGTGCCCGGGCGTGATCGCGCCGAGGCGCTTCAGTTGCGAGCAACGATCGCTCCGAATGGGAACGTCGCGATCGAGTTGCTCGAGAGCGCGCTCGAGCACGTCGGCGATGACCGCGCTCTGCGAGCTCGGATTCTCGGCCACCTTGCATCCGGCATCGCCTTCTGGCGCGGCGATCCAGCCACGGCCGAGCCGCGTGCGCACGAGGCCGTCGCCCTCGCCGAAGAGCTCGGCGATCCTGTCGTGCTCGACGGCACTCTGAGGACTCTCGGTGAGATCGCCTCGGTGCGTGGCCGCCCTCACGCCGATGTGCTCGAGCGGGCGGTGGCGCTTGCTGCAGGCTCGGATGATTTCTCGGCAGGCTCGTCGCGCTCCATGCTCGCCGTTACCCACTGCCGGAGCGGCAACCTTCGAGTTGCCCGGGAACTGCTCGAGCAGGAGCTGGAGCCGGCGACGCGGCATGGCGAGAACCGGCGCGCCTTCGTCCTCGTGAGG
>JBKJWJ010000196.1:0-17502 GCA_046716905.1 Gaiellaceae bacterium | reverse complement strand
CGCCTGGATCTCCACGTTCGAGAGCACCTTGTTGATCCGGTTCTTCTCCGAGTTGATCACCTTGCCGCGCAGTGGCAGGATCGCCTGGTTCACCCGGTTTCGGGCCTCGACGGCGGACCCGCCGGCCGAGTTGCCCTCTACGAGGAAGAGCTCGGCGGACTCGGGATCGCTGATCTGGCAATCGGCGAGCTTGCCCGGGAGCGCAGAGCTCTCGAGCGCGCTCTTCCGGCTCAGCTGGCGCGCTTTCCGCGCGGCCTGGCGGGCGTTCCGCGCCGTGACCGCCTTCGTGACGATCTGTTTCGCATCGGTGGGGTTCTCCTCGAGAAACTCGGCGAATCGCTGGTTCACGGTTTGCTCGACGAGGCCTCTCACCCACGGGTTCCCGAGCTTCGTCTTCGTTTGCCCCTCGAACTGCGGGTCGCGGAGCTTGACCGAGATGACGCACGCAAGACCTTCGCGGACGTCTTCGCCCTCGAGGTTGTCCTCTTTCTCCTTCAGCAGGCTCTTCTCCCGGGCGTACTTGTTCAGCGTCCCGGTGAGCGCGCCCTTGAAGCCGGAGAGGTGCGCGCCGCCCTCCGTCGTGTTGATGTTGTTGGCAAACGAGAACACCGACTCGACGTACGAGCCGTTCCATTGCATCGCCACCTCGACCGCCCCGTTCTCCATTTCGCCGTCGAAAAAGACGATGTTCTTGTGGATCGGCTCCTTCGCGCTGTTGACGTACGCGACGAAATCCCTGATGCCGCCCTCGTAATAGAACTCGTGCCGGTCCTCGCCCTCCCTCTCGTCCGTGAGGACGATGCGCAGGCTGCTGGTCAGAAACGCGGTCTCGCGGAGACGTTGGATGAGCGTCTCGGTCGACCAGACGAACTCGTCCTCGTCGAAGATCTCGAGGTCGGGGAGGAACGTGATCGTCGTCCCCGTGACCTGCTTGTCGCCCTTGCCGACGATCTCCAGGTCGGTGGTGGGCTCCCCGCGGGCGAACTCCTGGTGGTGGATGTTCCCGTCGCGGTGGATCTCGAGCTTCAGCCACTCGGAGAGCGCATTCACGACCGAGACGCCAACGCCGTGGAGGCCGCCGGAGACCTTGTAGCCCCCGCCGCCGAACTTTCCTCCGGCGTGCAGCTTCGTCAGGACGACGGTGGCAGCCGGCAATCCCTGCTCGGCCATGATGTCGACCGGGATCCCCGACCCGTTGTCGGAGACGGTCACGGAGTTGTCGGGATGGAGAGTGACCTCGATGCGATCTGCGCGCCCCGCGAGTGCCTCGTCGACCGAGTTGTCCACGACCTCGTAGATGAGATGGTGGAGGCCGCGCGCACCCGTTGAGCCGATGTACATGCCGGGCCGGAGCCGGACCGGCTCAAGCCCCTCGAGGACCGTGATGTCCTTTGCGGTGTAAGCTGCCTCAGTCAAAGAAAAAAGCCCTGCTAACAGAACGTTTTAGGGCTGACGCCAGTCTATCAGACGGAACGGTCGTCAGACCGCTTTGCGAGCCCCGTTGCAACCGCTTTTGCAACGACTTTGCGCAGGTTCTCATCCGAGATCGCCGCGGCGAGCTCGTCACCCGCCTGGAGGTGCTGTTCCGTGACGTTCGGAGCGTGGTTTTCCGAGGCCGCCGGCTCGGGTGCGGCAGGCTCGGGCAACGGGCCCGGCGCGAACCGGAGACACTCTGGGGCTGCTCCGCCGAGCGCCTTTCCAAGGCGATCGCGCAGCTCCGCTTCCAGCAGGCCGAGCTCGAACGCCCACGCCGACGAGCTCGTCGACACGTGCAGCGTTCCGTCCCTCGCAATGCGAGCCGGCCAGGCATGCCGGGAGATCGAGTCGCCGACGGCGTCCGGCCAGACCGCCACGACATCCGCGATGGCTCCGCCGGGACCGAAGCGCACGAGCTCGCGGCGAACGTCGTCTCCCAGACGCTCCGGCTTCATGACGCCCGGACCGCGCGGCCGGGAGTCACTTCGACCAGCACGTCCGCCGTGTCCGGCAGGGCGGCCGGCGAGGTCGCAGTCAGAAAGGCCTGGCCCCCAGGCCGGCGCACGCGGCTCGCCAGGATCGCGCGACGTTCGGGATCGAGCTCGGAAAGGACGTCGTCGAGGAGCAAAAGCGGCGGCGAGGGGCCACGCTCGGTCAACAGATCAGCTTCTGCAAGGAGCAGCGAGAGGACGGCCAGCCGCTGCTCCCCCTGCGAGCCGAAGTGCCGAAGGTCCCGGGTCCCGGCGGCAAGGCCAACATCGTGGAGATGCGGTCCCTGGCCGGTGAAGCCGCGGGCAAGATCCTGCTCGAGCCGTGCGTCCAGGTCCTTCGCGGAGACAGGCTCGCCCTCGTAGGCGAGCGCGGCATCGTCAAGCCGGAACTCTGCTGCGCACGCCGCAAAGGCGGGAGACAGCAGCTCGACGAGCTGGCGCCGAGCCGCCACGAGGAGCCGCCCGAGCTCGGCCACTCGTTGTGTCCACGGGTCGAGCGCGTCTCGCGAGGAATAGCCGGCGGCCACCCTGCGAAGAGCCCCGTTTCGTTGCGCCAGCGCCGATGCATAGTCGGTCGTCGTTGCCGCCCGGCTGGGAAACAGCCGCCCGAGAGTTCGGTCGAAATAGGCGCGGCGGACAGCAGGGCCGCCTTTCACGATCGCAAGCCGATCGGGAGTGAAGACGAGCGCTGGTAGCCGCGATCGCAGATCCTCAGCGGCGCGCAGGGGAGCTCCGTTGACGAGCGCGCGCTTGGCCTCGCCGTTCTTGAGCGTGACCTGGATCTCCACCGGCGAGCCGCCGTGCTCACCCGCGACCTCCACTCGGGCTCCCTCCTTTCCGAAGCGGATCAGCTGCGCGTCTGAGCGCGTCCGCGGCGAGAAGCCCTGCGTCGCCACGTGAAGGCTCTCGAGCAAATTTGTCTTGCCCGCGCCGTTCGGCCCGACGGCGAGCACCAGGCCGGCTCCGAGCTCCAGGTCGAGGCGAGCGTAGGACCGGTAGTCGCGGAGCGAGAGTCTCGCGACGATCAGCCGGCGAGGCGGATCGGCATGATCAGGTACGAGAAGTCGTCGCCCTCGCCCTGGATCACCGCCGGCCGCAGGGAGCTGATCAGCTTGAGACGGATCTCGTCGCCCTCGACCGACTCGATGCCGTCCCGGAGGAAGTCCGGGTTGAAGCCGATCTCGAGCGGCTCTGCCGAGAAAGGTGCCGGCATCGTCTCGCGAGCCTCGCCGACGTCCTGCGTCTGGGCTGAGACCGTCAGCTCTCCCTCGGCGAAGCGCATTCGGATCGGCGCATTGCGCTGGGCCATCACGGAGACGCGGCGAACCACGTCCAACAACTCCTCGCGGGGAAGCGGCAGCTCGTGCTCGAACGTCTCCGGCAGCAGCTGCCGGTAGTTCGGGAATTGTCCCTCGATGCGGCGCGTCGTCAGGAGGATGCCGTCGCTGGAGAAGATGACCTGGTTCTCCAGAACGCCGATCTGGAGCCCTTCGGCCCCCTGGGCGATCCGGGTCAGCTCGCCGAGCGCCCGCGCCGGCACGAGCGCGTCGAGCTCGGGAGCGCCGGCGCCGATCGTCGTCTCCTTGACTGCGAGGCGGTAGGAGTCCGTCGCTGCCATGACGAGCTTCTCGCCTTCGAAGCGCACGAGGATCCCGGTGAGAACAGGGCGTGACTCGTCTCTGGAGGCCGCACGGCTGACGCGACCGGTTGTCTCGAGGAGTGGTCCGACGTCAACCGACATGAGCTCGACCGAGCCGGTCTCGGGCAAACGCGGAAAGTCCTCCGCATTGTAGGTGTGGAGTCGGTAGGTCGCCGCGCCGCTCACCACTTCGACGATGCCCTCTCCCGACTTGTGCTCGATCGAGACATCGTCTCCCGGCAGCAGACGAACGAGATCGGAGAGCAGCTTGCTCGGGACGACCACCGCGCCGTCCGAACCGACGTTGGCCTCGAGCGAAGACCGAAGCGAGATCTCCATGTCTGTCGCAGCGAGCTCGAGCCGGCCGCCTTCCGCACGAAGCAGGATCCCCGCGAGCACCTGCACCGTCGTGCGCGTCGACGCCGCTCTCGAGACGATGCCGAGATGGCGCGCAAGCTCCTCTCTCGGAATGGAGATCTTCAGCGTGGTGGCGGTCACTGTTTCTGTTTCAAGCATTTAAAGAGAAAAGACTTGTAGTAGCTGTAGGGAGTGTGGAAACCGGGGAAGACGGCGCTTCCTGGTGCTGCCAGCTGCATTGTCCTGGGGATGCTTGCGGGGGGCAAATCGCTGTTGTGAACAGGGCGGTGAAGGAGGTGTCCGTGCGTCCACAGATTTACCGGGCCTGTTTGATGCGCGCGGTCAACTCTTGCACAAGGTTGTACACAGACCGATCCTCACGAATCAACCTTGCGATCTTCGATGTCGCGTGGATCACGGTCGTGTGGTCACGGCCCCCGAAGTGGCGCCCGATGCGCGGCAGCGATGAATCTGTGAGCTCACGAGAGAGGTACATCGCGACCTGGCGCGGGTACACGATGTTCTGAGAGCGCCGATCGCCGATGAGCTCCTCTTTCGAGAGCCCGAAGCGTTCGATCACCTCGTCCTGGATCCGCTCGATCGAGACCTGTGCGGCCTCGCCTTGCGGGAAGACGTCGCGCAAGACGTCTCCTGCGAGGTCGACGGTCATCGGCCGACCTGTGAGCGATGAGAACGCAACCACTCGTGTGAGAGCTCCTTCGAGCTCCCGGATGTTCGTTGAGACCCTGCCTGCGATGAAGGCCAGGAGTTGGGGGTCACGGACGGCGATGCCATCCGTCCGCGCGCGCTTCTGGAGGATCGCGATCCGCGTCTCGAGGTCGGGCGGCTGGATGTCGGTCATCAGCCCCCACTCGAAACGGGACCGCAGCCGCGCCTCGAGCGTCGCGATCTGGCGAGGCGGCCGGTCCGACGAGATCACGATCTGCTTGCCGGCCTCGTAGAGCGTGTTGAACGTGTGGAAGAACTCCTCTTGGATCCGTTCCTTGTGCTCCAGGAACTGGATGTCGTCGATCAGGAGCACGCCGAAGGTGCGGTAGCGCTGCTTGAACCCTTCGATCCGCTTGTCTCGGAGCGAGTTGATGAAGTCGTTCATGAAGCGCTCGCTCGTGACGTAACACACCGAGAAGTCCCGTGAGTGCTCACCGATGTAATGGCCGATCGCGTGCAGGAGGTGGGTCTTGCCTAGTCCCGTGCTTCCGTAGATGAAGAGCGGGTTGTAGGCCTGAGCCGGCGCCTCGGCGACTGCGAGTGCCGCGGCGTGGGCAAACCGATTGGACGAGCCGATGACGAACGAGTCGAAGTTGTACTTCTCGTTCAGGCCTTCGGTTCGCGGCGGCTCGTCGACCTGGAGCTGTGCTGCAGGCCCGCCGCCGCCGGCTTCGTCGTGGCGAACGGAGAGGTCGATTCGACGCTCTTCCCCGGTCGAGTCACGAACGGCGGCATCGATCAGCCCCAGGAAGTGGCTCTCGATCCACTCTCGCGTAAAGTCGTTCGGGACGGCGAGGACGAACGATTCGTCGGAAAGGTCGACCCCCTCCGCCTCGGAGAACCAGGTCGTGTAGGTCTTGTCGTTGAGGGCGG
This sequence comes from Gaiellaceae bacterium, assembly GCA_046716905.1. Lineage (GTDB taxonomy): Bacteria > Actinomycetota > Thermoleophilia > Gaiellales > Gaiellaceae > JACDAN01. Next base: position 11,937 of record JBKJWJ010000196.1, on the reverse strand, counting down.
CCCGCAGCCGTTCCGAAACTTCGGTCCACAGAGCCTCTGCAGTGAGCAACTGCTGGTGTTCCACGCTGACTGGTCGTTCCTCCCTCGCGCTGCCGAAAGAGGGCGAGCATAGCAGCGTCCGGGCGAGCACTCAACGGCCCCAGCGGCCCTGAGTGGTGGTAAAAACCTTGCATTTTGCAGGTATTTTTAAATCGTCCACAGCTTGCTCCACAGGTGTGGAAAGTGCGTCGAGTCAGGCCGTATTCACTGGGGAAAACACGCGACTCGCAGGGTGTTTCCGGTTCAGTTGTTGCCCGTTCAGACTGTGGAAAAGCTCTTACAAGATCGCCTCTCTATACTGCCTCGGCACCTCTTCGGCCTCACCCTTCTCCCCTCTCGTCTGAACCTATGAAACGGACTTACCAGCCCAACGTGCGCAGGCGGAAGCGGCGCCATGGCTTCCGGCAGCGAATGGCCTCCAAGGCCGGCCGCGCCATTCTCAAGCGCCGCCGCGCCCGCGGCCGGAAGCGCCTCTCCGCCTAGCCGGCGGGCCCCGCCGATCTTGCAGCGCCGCAACCGTCTCTCCCGCTCGCGCGACTTCGACGCCGTGTACCGGCAGGGCCGGTCCGTGTCGACCCGCTACCTCGTCCTCTACCGTTTCGCCAGGGGCGAGGAGGAGGAAGGCGACGCGAGGCTCGGCATCGCGATCCCGAAGAAGATCGGCAGTGCCGTCGTCCGAAACCGCATCAAGCGGCGGCTCCGTGAGGGCTGGCGAGAGCTGATCCTCGATGTTCCGGCCGGCACTGATTACGTGCTCCTCGTGCGCGCCCCATTAGCGGAGGCTGCGGAGAGCCGCGGGCCGGATTGGCTCCGCGAACGCCTCGAGGAAGTGCTCGGAAAGGCCCGGGCATGAAGTACGTGGGAATCGGCGGCGTGTTCCTGTACCGGCACACGCTCGGGGCGCTCTTCCCGGCGACCTGCAAGTACCACCCGTCCTGCTCGCAGTACGCTCTTGACTCGTTGCGCCGCTACGGCCTCACCCGCGGCGTCGTGCTCGCCTGCTGGCGCATCTTGCGTTGCAACCCGTGGAGCCACGGCGGGGTGGACAGAGCCGAAGACCAGAGGCTCTTTCGATGACCCCGGTCCTCAGCATCCTGACGCCGATCGAGGACGTCCTCACCTGGGGGCTCGAGTGGCTGCACACGACGCTCTCGCTGCCGTGGGCCTGGTCGGTCGTCGCCCTCACGATCGCGGTGCGCGTGTTGCTCGTGCCGCTGACCGTGAAGCAGATCCACTCGATGCAGCGGATGCAGGAGCACCTGCCGGAGATGAAGGAGATCCAGAAGCGCTACAAGGCCGACCGCCGGAAGCAGAACGAAGAGCTCATGAAGTTCTACAAGGAGAACTCGATCAACCCGGCGTCGTCGTGCCTCCCGGTGATCCCGCAGATCCCGATCTTCTTCGCGCTGTACTTCGTCCTCCGCGACTTCGACGACGAGATCTTTCCGAAGTACCCCGGCTCGGATCTCGGCTGGCTGAGCTTCGTCCCCGACATCACCGCGAACATCACCGCGCACTGGTCCGGCTACGTGATGCTCGTCGTCTACGTGGCGAGCCAGATCGCCTCGACGTGGTTCATGCCGACGCAGAGCAAGAGCCAGCGCGTGATCTTCCTCTTCCTGCCGCTCGTTTTCGCGTTCTTCATCCTCGACCCGCCCGGGGGCACGACGTTCCCCGTCGGCCTCCTCGTCTACTGGATGACCACCAACCTCTGGACGGTCGGCCAGGGGCTCGTCACGCGCGGCCTCCGCGAGAAGTCGGCGGCACCGCCGCCAAAGCGCTCGTCGCGGACGCCTCCGAAGGCCGAACAGGGAAGCGGAAACGGCGAAGCCCCTCTGCCCCAGTCCGGAACCACGAAGCCCGCAGGGCCTCCGCGCAGGGTCAAGCGGAAGAAGGGCTCACACCGCTAGTGACCGGCGAGCTCAGCGTCGAGACGACGGGGGAGACCGTCGGCGAGGCGAAGTGGGCGGCCCTGCGCGAGCTCGAGCGCCTGCATCCCGCCATCGACAAGAACGCCGTTCGGTTCCAGGTCGTCTCCGAAGGTGAGCGCGGGCTGCTCGGCGTCGGCTACTCGCCCGCGCGGGTGGTTGCAACGGTGGAGTCGGGCAGCGCGACAGCAGCCGAGGCGGAGCCGGAGCTCGAACCGGCACCGGTCGACGAGAGTGAGGTCGCGTCCCTCGTGCGTGATCTCGTGGCCCGGATCACCGCCGGCATGGGCATCCAGTGCCGTGTCGACGTCCATGAGGGAGACGAATCGGTCGTCGCAACGTGCTCGGGCCGAGATCTCGGGCTCCTGATCGGCCGCCACGGGCAGACGATCGATGCCGTGCAGTACCTCGTGAACGCCGTCCTTGTGCGGAAGCTGCCCGGAACGCCCGCGATCGTCGATGCGGCCGGCTATCGCGCACGCCGTGAGGCTGCGCTGAGCGCGCTCGCCCGGCGCGCCGCGGACGAGGCGTTGCGGGGTGGCGACCGGGTGGAGCTCGAGCCGATGACGGCTGTCGAGCGCAAGATCGTCCACCTCGAGCTCCAGGACGCAGACGGCATCGAGACGACGAGCGAGGGGACCGAGCCGAACCGGTTTGTCGTTGTCTCTCCCAGTTCTTGACGACTGGCTGAAAGCCGTCCTCGAGACGCGCGGACTGACCTCTCTCCGCGATCCCGCGGCGGCACGCGAGATGTTGCTCGACGACAGCCTCCGTGGAGTTCCGATCGTGGAGGAGTTCGACGGGGCGATCGTGGACGTCGGGTCAGGAGGCGGGGCGCCCGGCATTCCGATCGCGGCCTCTTTGCCGAACAGGGAAGTGACGCTGGTGGAAGCCGAGCGCCGAAAGGCTGATTTCCTCGAGCGCTGGACGGCTGAGCTTCCGAACCTGAGAGTCGTGTGGGGCCGGGCGGAGGAGCAGAAGGTCGATGTCTTCGGCGTGGCGCTCGCGAAGGCGCTCGCCCCGGCGGCCGTGGCAGCCGAGTGGTGCCTGCCGCTCGTTCGTCCCGGAGGCGCCGCTGTCTTCTGGGTCGGGCCTTCCGCAGACCTCGACGCGCTCGGCCGTGTCGCCCAGCGGCTCAACGGCGCAACTCCGGAGAATCGCAACGGCCTCGTAATTATCCACAAGCTCGGCCCGACGCCCGAGGGGTTCCCGCGCCGGCCTGGGATGGCCAGGAAACGTCCGTTGGCCTGAGTAGCCTCAGCCATGTGGCGATCTATGCCCTCGCGAACCAGAAGGGCGGAGGCGGAAAGACGACGACTGCGGTGAATCTCGCGGCCTGCCTGGCCGAGGCTGGGCAACGCACGCTGCTGATCGACCTCGATCCCCAGGCGAATGCGACCTCGGGTCTCGGCGAGAAAGCGAACGGAACCTCGAGCTACGACCTGCTGGACGGAGCTTCGGCGACGGAGCTGGCATCGAGCACACGGTTCGAGAACCTCGAGCTGATCCCCGCCCGGACCGACCTCGCCGGCGCCGCCGCCGCGCTCTCATATCGTGACGAGAGCGAGCGCTACCTCGCGGAAGCCCTTCGGGGTGCCACCGACCGCTACAAGTTCGTCTTCCTCGACTGCCCGCCCTCGCTCGGGCCGCTGACGGTCAACGCGCTGGCTGCCGCAGACCGGGTGCTCGTACCGGTTCAGGCCGAGTACTACGCGCTCGAAGGCGTCGCGCAGATCCTCGGCTCGATCGAAGCGGTTCGCGCTCGCCTGAACCCGAAGCTCACGATTGCCGGTCTCCTGCTCACGATGGTCGACGGCCGGACACGACTCGCCGCCGACGTGGGCTCCGAGCTCGAGCGCCATTTTGGCCCGTTGCTCTTCAAGACCAGGGTGCCGCGCTCCGTGCGGATCGCCGAGGCTCCGAGCTACGGCTTGCCCGTGATCGCATACGACCGGCGGTCCGCCGGCGCCGACGCCTACTGGAAGGCGGCGATGGAGCTTGTCGAACGCAACTAGCCCACGCCGCGGCCTCGGCCGCGGGCTCGAAGTCCTGATCGGCGGCCAACCGGCCTCGGAGCTCGCCAACCTCCCGGTCGAGCTCGTCCATCCGAATCCCCGGCAACCCCGCCGCCGCTTCGAGCACGAGGCGACCGCCGGGCTCGCCGAGTCGATTCGCGCTCAGGGTGTCGTCCAGCCGGTCGTCGTCCGTTCGCGCCGCGAGGGCGGCTACGAGCTGATCGCCGGCGAGCGCCGCTGGCGCGCTGCCAAGGAAGCCGGGTTGCAGACGATTCCCGCGGTCGTTCGCGAGAGCGGTGATCGCGAAGCGCTTCTCCTCGGCCTGGTCGAGAACGTGGCGCGTGAGCAGCTGTCCCCGGTCGAGGAGGCGCGCGCGTACGCGCTGCTCGTCGACGAGTTCGAGCTGGGTCTCGGTGAGATCGCCGACCAGGTCGGCCGTTCGAAGCCCTCGGTCTCCAACCGGATGCGGCTGCTCGATCTCCCGGAGGACGTACTGGCGATGCTCGAGCGGAACGAGCTCAGCGAGGGCCATGCCCGCGCCGTGCTCGCAGTGCCGGACCACGAGGAGCGCAGGCGGCTAGCCCGCGAGATCGTCAAGCGCGGAATGTCGGTGCGCGAAGCCGAGCGCGCCGCGCGATGGGCGGGAGCCAGACGGAAGCCCCGACGGGCAGGACGTAGCCCCGCCGACCCTGTGCTGGCCGATCGAGCCCGCGCGGCGGCCGAACAGCTCACGGGCCGCCCGGCCAAGGTCAGGAACGGGCGTCTCGAGATCTCGTTCACCGACGACGTCGAGTTGGCCGAGCTCGTCGAAGTGCTCGAGACTGTGACCGAGGTCTAGGCCGTAACCAGGGGGCGGGGACGTTCGTTGTCCCTTCGATGCTCGGTCTCTGGCAGCAGGACATCGAGTGGCTCGAGGCGATCTCGCAGGACGAGGACGCGCGGGCGCTCTTCCTCCGTATGGCCCACCTCTCGCAGGAGGGCCGGCTGGAGCCATTTCTGACCGAGCTCGCGAGGGACGACGAGCTGGACGAGCACACGAAGGGCACGGTGGCAGAGCTCGCCGGCGACCAGGCCTTCCTGCTCGCAGTCGCGGACTATCTCCGCGAAACCACCGTCCTGCACTAGAAAAACCCCGGCGGGCCGGGGCCCTCGAATGGGCGATCGTGGATTCGAACCACGGACCTCCGCCTTATCAGAGCGGCGCTCTAACCAACTGAGCTAATCGCCCGCGAGGGGCGATGGTAGCGCACACCTTCCTGGGGTTTGGCGGGAGACGCCAGGGCTATCATCAGAGCGGGTCGCCCATGCATGAGATGGTCATCTACGGGGTCAGCTTCGACTTGGTCGGCAAGCAGCCGATCGTGTTGCTGAAGACCGCCGACGGGAACAAGTTCCTGCCCATCTGGATCGGTCACCCCGAGGCGGCGGCGATCCTGATGAAGCTCCAGGGAGCCTCGGCCCCCCGCCCGATGACTCACGACCTGCTCGCCGATATGCTCGAGCAGCTCGACGCCGAGGTGATCCGGATCACGGTCACCGAGCTCCGGGAGAACACCTTCTACGCGAGCATCACGGTGCAGCAGAACGGCTCCGAGATCGAGATCGACTCTCGTCCTTCTGACGCGATCGCGATCGCCGTCCGCTCCGACGCACCGATCTTTGCGGCCGAGCGCGTGATCGAGGAGTCCGCGATCGAGTTCGAGGGCGAAGAGGTGAACGAGGAAGAGATCGTGGACGAGTTCAGGCGCTTCCTGGACGACGTCTCGCCCGACCAGTTCGCAGTCGGCGAGGAAGAGAACTAGCCGCCGCCCGCCACGCCCGCGATCAGGCCGAGGCCGTTGAAGAGCCCGTGCAACAGGATCGCCGGGTAGAGGCTCCCGGTCCGCCAGCGGAGGAACGCGAGCCCGGCGCCGATCACGAACAGGACGGGAAAGGCGCGGATCAGCCCGTGGGCCAGGGCGAACGAGATCCCGATCACGATGATCGCCCCGGCCACGCCGAGCGGCGCGAGCAGGGTGTAGCCGAGCCCCCTGTACATCAGCTCCTCGACCACGGGCGCGACGACGGCGATGACCATCGCATTGAGGACGAAGGCAAGCGCGCGGTCCGACTGCCAGCTCGCGGGATCGAGTCCCTGCTCCTCACCGCCGCCGAGGAGGGGCTCCATCACTGCCGCGAAGGCGAACATCCCGACGAGGAGCCCAAAGCACCAGCCGAGAGCGGAGCGCCACGACTCCGGTGGGTGCAGGCCGAAGGTATCGCGCAGGTTCAGCCCGGATGCGATCGCGAGGAGCAGTCCCAGCACGACCGCGTAGAGGAGGACGCCGACGACCGCTGACTCGTAGCGGTAGAGGATGTCCTCCGGCGGCTCGTCCTGAGTGAAGTTCGAGCTGTATGCCAGCAGCGAGAGCGAGCCGACGAGCACCCACCAGGCGACGAGCTTCCGCCCGAGCGCGCGCTGCCGCGGCTCGCTCACGCCACCCACTGCCAGAGGGCCCACTGCGCAGAGACGACTCCGAGGAACACAGCGCTCACGACTATCACCGCCGTATGCACCCGGGGCCGTGAACCGACCATTGCCAGGGCGAGGAAGAGCGGGAAGATGACGAGCCCGAAGCGCTGGATCGACAGCAACGGCCAGCGCTCGCTCGGAACGCTCAACGGAATTGCCAGGCTGAGCGCCGCGTAGAGCCCGTAGGGCGCGCCGAGCCTGCGCCACGCGACGACCGAGAGGACGGCGAAGAGGAAGAGGAACAGCAACTGGGAGATGTTGATCGCCGCCACCCGGTCGGGGTCTGCGTCCTGAACTGCGCTCCAGTACCGCGTCGCGTCCGAGCCGGAAGCGAGCTGCCGGACACCGGCCCAGCCCGCCCGCAACCCTTCCCAGATCCCTCCGACCGGGCCGGCGGGGGAGATCTGACGACTCCACGTCCCTTCGGCGTGGACGAACGCCAGCGGATCGCCGAGCCTCCACCAGAGGTACAGGGGATAGAGCGCGAAGATGGCTGGGGCGACAGCGAGTCGGAGCAGTGCCCCTCTTCGGTCCCGTGAGCGCCAGGCGATGAGCACGAGTGCGGGGAGCAACGCGATCCCGAGCGGGCGAGTCAACCAGGCGAGCCCTGCGGAGACTCCCGCTCCGAGAAAGCCTCCGCGCTCAGCAAGGACGAAGCTCGCCAGCGAGAGCAGCAGGAAGAGCGACTCGCTGTACACGGCGCCGAGGAAGATCGCGAACGGAAAGATCGCGAGGTAGAGGACGGCGCGGCGCGCACCCGTGTCGCCCAGCCAGGGGAGGGCGAGTCGGTGGAGAAGCGCGAAGGCTCCGAGCGTCGCTGCCAGCGAGACGATCACCCCGGCGAGGACGTAGTGGCCGAAGAGAACTCGCCCGAGAATGCCGACGAGCAGCGGGTAGAGCGGGTAGAAGGCTGCCGCGGCCCCCTCGGTCGCCCCGTAGCCGTCCTGGGCGATCCGGAGGAACCAGACGCTGTCCCACCGAGCCCAGACGTCGATCAGGAGGCCGGCGTCACGGGTGAGCTCGGGCCGGTCCCAGCGCTCCACGTCGGGGTGCCGGTTCGGCTCGAACGTGAGGTACGCGAACACGACCGCCGCCCAGATGGCGACCCGGCTCCACAGGAAGAGGTCGAGAATACGGACGATGGCGTCACGCTACTTCACGCTCGAAGAGGCCAACGCGGCGGTCGACCAGCTCCGCCCGGTCGTCGAGCAGATGGTCGAGGAACGCCGCCGCTACCTGGCGGCGCAAAGGCGGCGCGGAGCCTTGACGCAGCAGGCCGGCTCGAACGGTGGCGACCTGACACCGGGTGACTTCGGCGAGGTCGAGGAGGAGCTCGAGCGCGCGGCCGGTGCCCTGGCGCGCGCCTTCGAGCACATTCAGTCCGCGGGTGCGCAGGTCAAGGACCTCGACCGGGGCCTGCTCGATTTCCCCTCGGTGCGAGACGGCGAGGAGGTCCTCCTCTGCTGGCACCTCGGGGAAGACGAGATCGAGTACTGGCATGGCTCCGAGGACGGCTTCGCCGGGCGCCAACCGCTCTTCGACGTCGATGACTAGGCCGGCCCGGCGACGACGGCCACACCGGCGGAGCCGGTATGACCTCCTTGCGGCATCGCAAGCGACGCCTCGGGGCCGGAAACCTCTCTAGCGCGTCGAATACGCGTTCCGTGGAAGCCTGGGAACGCCTCGCAGTCGTCTGCGGTGTCATCGCAGTCGCGGCTGCCTTCGCCAAGCTTGTCGATATCCGCATGGCCCGGCGTGAGCTGGACCCGGGCTCCGCGACTCGCTACCGCGTCCTGCGGCGGAGCATCATGGGCGCGATCATCTTTGTCGGAATCCTGACGGCGCTGCTCGTGATCCCGCAAGTCCGAGCGGTTGCCGGCGGCCTCCTTGCGTCGTCTGCGATCCTCGGCCTCGTCATCGGGCTGGCCGCTCAGAGGACGCTCTCCAACTTCGTCGCCGGCGTGATGATCGGGCTCAGCCAGCCGATCCGCCTGGGAGACCGCGTGACGGTGGCGGAGGGTGAGGGAATCGTCGAGGAGATCGGGCTCGTCTACACGCGCATCCGCCAGGACGACCGGACCCGGCTCGTGATCCCGAATGACCGTCTAGCTGCCGATACCATCAAGAACTCCACCATCGCGAGCCGTGAGACGTTGGCCGAGATCACCGTCCCAGTGCCGCGAGACAAGGATTTGCAGGCAGTGGTCGATCTCCTTCGCGAAGCAATGACACCCAGCGACGTTCTCGTCACCGCGCTCGACGCTGACGCCGTCGTGACCTTGCGCGCCTGGGCCGAGGACGAGGCGAAGGCCCGGCTGCTCGAGAGCGAGCTCCGGCTCCGGTCGCATTCGCGGCTGCGCCAAGCCGGGATCTACGCGTGAGCCCAGATCGGCGGAGCCGGAATCGCCGTCCCGAAGGCCGCCGTCTCGAGGAGGAAACCTATCGGCGCCGCACCCGACGCCAGCGCCGGCGGACGAAGGCGAAGCACCGTCGAAAACTCGCGCTCATCGCCGGCGCACTCGTCCTGCTGATCGCGGGTGTCGGAGCAGCCGGGATCACCGGCGCCGCGACCGTCGGCCCCCGCTGCGACCTCGACCGGCTGCGTCCCGTGGAGATCGGCCAGAACTCGTTCGTCTATGCAGCCGACGGTTCGCTGCTCGGCTCGATTCCGGCCGAGAAGAACCGGCAACCGGTTCCGCTGAACCGGATCAGCAAGTGGATGCGCCTCTCCACGGTTGCGATCGAGGACCGCCGCTTCTACGAGCACAGCGGCATCGACCTGGAGGGCATCGCCCGCGCGCTCGCCGCCGACGTTCGAGCCGGCAAGGTCGTCGAGGGTGGCTCGACGCTCACGCAGCAGCTCGTCCGCAACCTCTACGTCGGAAACGAGGTCACGTTCGAGCGCAAGGCGATCGAGGCCTGCCTGGCCGTTCGTCTCAACCGGCGGCGCTCCAAGGACTGGATTCTCGAGAGCTACCTGAACACCGTCTTCTATGGCAGTCGCGCCTACGGCGTCCACGCCGCGTCGCAGACGTACTTCTCCAAGCCGGCGTGGCGGCTCGGCCTGGGCGACGCTGCTCTTCTCGCAGGCCTCACGCAAGCGCCGTCCACCTACGACCCGTTCACGAATCGGCGCACCGCGCTTGCGCGCCGCGACCAGGTTCTCCTCGCACTGCTCGACCAGCGGAAGATCACGCAGCGCCAGTACCAGCAGGCCGTGACGGAACGAACGCTCAGGCTCAAGCCGGGCAAGCTCTATACGCGGATACGCGAGCCGTACTTCTTCAGCTACGTCCGCCCCCTCCTGATCGCGCAGTACGGCGCCAACACGGTTCGCTCGGGCGGCCTGCGCGTCTACACGACCGTCGACCGGCGCTTCCAGCAAGCGGCACGGAACGCCGTCCTGCGGACACTTCCGTACCGGGACGACCCCGCAGCGGCGATCGTCTCGATCAACCCGTCGAACGGCGCGATCCGGGCGATGACCGCGGTGACTCCGGGGAAACGGGGCAACCAGTTCAACCTCGCCTCGCAAGGTCGCCGGCAGGCCGGCTCGACCTTCAAGACGTTCGTGCTGGCCGCCGCGGGCGCGGCGGGGGTCGACCCGGACTCGACGACCTACTCCTCCCGTCCGTTCACGTACCAGCCCGACCCGCTCAGCGAGCCCTGGGAGGTCTCCACCTACAGCCATGACTACCTCGGGACGGTGCCGATCTCGCGAGCGACCCTCTCCTCCGACAACACCGTCTTTGCGCAGCTGACGCTCGACCTCGGACCGGAGAAGGTGGCGGCGATGGCGCATCGGCTCGGTGTGCGTTCGAGCCTGAAGACCAGCGAGGGCATCTATGTCCCGTCGCTCGGCCTCGGCTCAGCGGCCATCTCCCCGCTGGACATGGCGTCGGCGTACGCGACGCTTGCCGCCGGCGGGATCCATTCGGAGCCGATGGCGATCCGCAAGGTCGTGCTCCCCGACGGGACCGAGGACACGGACGCAGGCTGGGGCAAGCCGCAGCGGAAGCGCGTCGTCGCCGACTGGGTCGCAGACGAGGTGACCGAGATCCTCGAGGACAACATCGACCAGGGCACCGGGACCGGCGCCGGCATCTTCTTCGACCGGCCGTCGGCCGGAAAGACTGGCACGACCGACGAGCACACTGACGCCTGGTTCTGCGGCTATACGCCCACCCTCTCCACAACCGTGTGGGTTGGGTACCCCCAGGCCCAGATCTCGATGGACAACGTCCACGGAATCTCCGTCGCGGGTGGCACCTTCCCGGCGACGATCTGGAACCTCTTCATGCGCTCCGCGATCGGCAACAGCGACCCGGTGGAGTTCCCCGAGCCGCGATCCGACCCGATCTGGCGGCCGTTCGAGCGAGGCCAGTATGCGAACGAGTCGTACTACGACGACGACAACGATGGTGGCTACTACTACGCGCCGTCCTCGGAGCCTCAGCCCGAGCCTCAGCCGGACCCCCAGCCCGAACCGCCATCGCCTCCCCCTCCGCCGTCGACCGGCCCTGTCTCGACTCCGCCGGTTCACCCGCCTGGCGAGGAGTAGCCACTCGGAGCTCCGCCGGGCACTCCGCGCCGCCGCCTTCGCGGCGCCCATCTACCTCATCTCGGCCGCCGTGCCGCCCGGTGGCCTCTTTCGCGAGCGACGCTTTCGCGACGTAGGTCTCTACGGCGACTACGCGCAGGCTCTTCTCGACGGCCGGATTCCGTACCGAGACCTCTTCGTCGAGTATCCGCCGGGCGGCTTTCTCGCGTTCTTGCCGCCCGCACTGCTTCCGGAGGACTGGTACCTGCATGCGTTCAAGGCGTCCATGGCGCTCGTGGGTCTCGCGACGCTCGTGGTCGCCGGGCTGATCCTCGTCCGGCTCGGCGCGTCCAATCGGCGCCTGTACGCCGCGCTGATCGCCATCGCCCTCGCGCCGCTCGCGCTCGGCCCGGTCTCGCTCAACACCTACGACGCGTTCCCGGCGTTGCTCGTTGCGGGCGCCCTCGCAGGGCTCCTTTACCACCGCGACTCCCTTGCCTTCGCGCTGCTTGGCGCCGCCTTCGCAGCGAAGCTCTATGCCGTCGCCCTCGTCCCGCTCTTCGCGCTCTGGCTCTGGCGGCAGAACCGGCCTCTTGCCCGGCCGGCCCTGGCGATCGGTGCCGTCGTGGTGATCCTGATCGGCCCGTTTGCGATTCTCGGCTGGGAAGGACTTGGCGAGAGCGTTCGGGCCCAGACGGCTCGCGGGCTTCAAGTCGAGAGTCTGGGCGCCGCGCTCCTTCTTGCTGCTGATCGGGTGGGCATGTACGAGGCGGAGGTCGTGCGTGGCTCGACGGCGGCACTGTCCCGCGATCTCGAGGGAGTGCTCCCCGACGCGCTCGGCTCAGCGGCCGCGATCGCTCAGCTGTTCGCGGTCGGGCTCGCCGCGCTGCTGCTCCTCCGCGG
>JBKJWJ010000195.1:0-5023 GCA_046716905.1 Gaiellaceae bacterium | reverse complement strand
TCGTAGCGCAGCGCGAACGGCACGGAGCCGCTGCCGTTGCCGGCGCGGTCCCGGCATGAGCACAGCACGGTGGCGCCGGCCGCATCGGGGCCTGCGTATGCAGCGTGGGTGCAACTGTCGACCCCAGCGGTCGCGTCGCTTCCGTGGAAGCTGACAATGAGCGCGCGGTTGTACCAACCGTTCGCGTCGGCCGGCCGGCTGGGGCTCGCGCCGGTAACGCGCGGCGCGGTGGCGTCGTAGCTCACCGGAAGGGAAGCGAGCCCCACGTTCCCGGCCTTGTCCAGACAGACGCCGCCGACCACGGAGAGGGAGCTGTCCGGGCCGTCGTAGCTCTGGGGCGGGTCGCACGATTCGAGGCCCGACACCGGGTCGACGCCCGCAAAGTTAGCGGAAAGCGGGTGGTTGTACCACCCGTTGGCGTCGGGCTGGCGATCCGCGTTCGCAGTTACGACGGGCCCGGTGGCGTCGTACCTGAGGAAGAACGATCGCGAGCCTCGATTGCCTGCGACGTCGATGCAGATCCCGGCAACCGAGGCCTCCGCGCCGTCCGGCCCGCTATAGGTGATGGGCGGGCAGGAGTCGATCCCCGAGGTCGTGTCGCTGCCTTCGACTGCGAAGGCGACCGACCGGTTGTACCAATCTGCCCGGTCCGGCGGTCTGACCGGGATCGTCGTTGCGACGAGCGGCGCGGTCGCGTCGTACCTGAAAGCAAACACTCCCGAGCTGCTGGCGTTGCCGGCGAGGTCGCGACAGGTGCCGGTTCGTGAGACGCCGGTCGTGTCCGGGCCGGCGTAACTCTCCGGTGCCGTACAGGACCCGATGCCCGACGTGAGATCCGAGCCTTGGAACGTGACGGTCAGTGGGCGGTTGTACCAGTCGTTGGCGTCGGCGGGCCTCGAGGGCACGCCGGCCGCGTAGGGAGCCGTCTCGTCGTACTTGACCGCCAGCGATGCAGCAGCTCCATTCCCCGCGTTGTCCAGACAGGTCCCGCTGATGACTGCGAAGGCGCTGTCCGGCCCGGAGTAGGCCGCCTCGGCCGGGCAGGAGTCGAGGCCCGAGGTCGTGTCCCTAGCCGAAAAGCTGACCGAGAGTGGGGCGTTGTACCAACCTGCGGAGTTCGGCTCCCGCGATGCCGTCGCATTCGCCAGCGGTGCACTCGCGTCGTACTTGAGCGCGAACGATCCTGACCCGGAGTTCCCCGCCTTGTCTCGGCATGTGCCGGTCATCACGGTGGACGCGATGTCAGGGCCGGAATAGGTCTTCATCGGCTCGCAGGAGTCGACCGTCGAAGTCGCGTCCGTGGCCGCGAAGGCGACGGCGATCGGAGCCCTGTACCAGCCCTTCGTGTTGGGCTGGCGACCCGGTGTGGCGGCAGCCAGCGGGGCTGTGGCGTCGTATTTCAGCGGTAGCGAGGCCGTCGCGGCGTTGCCCGCCATGTCGCGGCAGGTGCCGTCGATCGGGGTCGAAGCGGTGTCTGGACCGGAGTAGCTCCGCGGCAAGTCGCAGGAGTCGACCGTGGAGGTCACATCCGTAGCGGTGAAGGTCACCGTAAGCGGGGCGTTGTGCCAACCGTTCCCGTTTGCCGTGCGCGAGGGCGTTGCGCTTGCCTGAGGCGCCGTCGCGTCGTATTTCAGCGAGAAGGACGTTGTCCCGGCGTTGCCGGCCTTGTCCAGACAGGTTCCGCTGAGAGCGACCGAGACGACGTCGGGCCCGGAGTAGCTCTTCGCCGTGTCGCACGAGTCAGATCCCGACAGATCGTCCGTCACGGCGAAGCTGACCGAGAGCGGGGCGTTGTACCAGCCGTTTCCGTTCGGCTGCCTGCTGGGCGTCGCGCCGGCCAGGGGCGCGGTCGCGTCGTATTTCAACGGGAAGGACGCAGTTCCGACGTTTCCGGCTTTGTCCAGGCAACTCCCGCTCAGTGACGTGGAGCCGGCGTCGGGGCCGGAGTAGCCCTTCGCTGCTTCGCACGTGTCGGATCCAGATAGGGCGTCGGTTGCTGCGAATGTGACCGAGAGCGGAGCCCTGTACCAACCGTTCGCGTTCGGCTGCCGGGACGGCGTCGCGGACGCGAGTGGTGCGGTCGCATCGTACTTGAAGCCGAAGCTCGCAGCTGCGCTCCCGTTGCCCGCTCGGTCGAGGCAGGCACCGCTGAGTGAGGCGCTCGAGTCGTCGGGCGTCGAATAGCTCTTCGCCGCGTCGCACGAGCCGATGCCTGAGATCGCATCGGTGCCCGCGAAGTCGACCGAGAGCGGGGCGTTGTACCAGCCGTTTCCGTTCGGCTGCCTGGAGGGCGTCGCACGTGCCTGCGGGGCCGTGGCGTCATACTTGAGGGCGAACGCCGCGGTGCGAACGTTCCCTGCCTGGTCCGTGCAGCTTCCAGAAACAGCGGCGCCGGCGTTGTCGGGACCGGAGTAGCTCTGCGGCCCGACGCAGGAGCCGAGACCGGACGTCGAATCGGTGCCCGCGAAGGTGACCGATAGCGGAGCGTTGTACCAACCGTTCACGTTCGCGGCGCGCCCGGGAGTAGTAGCGACCTGCGGCGCCGTTGCGTCGTACTTGACCACGACCGAGCGGGGAGCAACGTTGCCGGCCAGGTCGCGGCAGGAGCCGCCGATCGTGGCATTCGCGGCATCGGGGCCGGAGTACGCCTTGGCCGCGTCGCAGAAGTCGAGCCCGGAGGTCGCGTCACTCCCCGCGAAGCTGACCGCGAGCGGGTGGTTGTACCAACCGTTGACGTCCGCCGCTCGGGACGCCGCCGCGCTCGCCTGCGGGGGTGTTTCGTCGTACTTGAAAGTGAAGGGGGCGGACGCACTCTCATTGCCGGCTAGATCGCGGCAGGTTCCAGTCAGCGCGACCGATGAGTCGTCAGGGCCTGCGTAGGTCGTCTGCGCGCAGCTCTCGACTCCAGAGGTGGCGTCGACGCCCTGGAAGGCGATCGTGACCGCATGATTGAACCATCCGTTCGCGTCCGGTGAGCGTGCCGAAGCGTTAGCCTGCGGCGCCGTCTCGTCGTACTTGAGGGCGAAGTTCGCGGGTGCAATGTTCCCCGCGCGGTCCCGGCAGGTGCCGCTGACCGTCGTCCCGGGCGTGTCCGGCCCGGTGTAGGCCGCGTCTTCGGAGCAGGACTCGAGACCCGAAGTAGCGTCGCTGCCGCTGAAGCCGACGGCGAGGTCGTGGTTGTACCAACCGTTCGCGTCGGCGCTCCGCGACGGTGTGGCAGTCGTTATGGGCGCGGTCTTGTCGAGCTTGAACGTTTTCGAAACGCTTGCTGTCCCGCCGTCGCTCTCGGCCATGCACGCCAGTTGCGTGCCCGTCGTATTCGCGGAGAGCGTGATGGCATTGCAGCCGGTGGTCGAGAGGATGATTGACTCCGGATCCACGACGGTCCAGTTGACGGTCACGTTGCTCGTGTACCAACCGGCGGCGCCGAGCGTGCCGGTGATCACCGGCGTCACGACGGGCGGAGTCGGGTCGCCAGGGACATCCGGGACTCCAGCAGCGCCCGGGGTGAGCAGGAGCGCGCCGACTACGAGAAGCGGAAGTGCGGCGTGCCGGCGCACGCGAAGTTCCTATCCCGTCACGACGAACGTGCTACTACCAAGTAGGCGCCCGTACCGAGCGGGAGACCTCCGCCCGAGTCCAGGCCAGACGTACCAGCGATACACGCCTGGCCGCAAACGATGGCGGCGCCCCTTGTAGACCCACGTTCGCCGCAGTTGAAGACCTGGACGCGCGGGCCAGGCGCTCAGCACCTTGCGTCCGCGCACTAGCTGGACGTTGTAGTAAGACGCCCCCTTGACCGCCGTCCACAGGAGGTTCGGAGGGGAAGTCACGCGCCCAGCGGGCGCCGGGCTCAGCAGGGCGCCCGTAGCGATGAGCTCGAGCTTCTGCTCGGCACGGTTCGAAGCCTCGTCGACGCCGACCACTCGGTATTCGTATTTGCGACCGACCACGAGGCCGATATCGCGGAAGCCCGTCTCCGAGCCGCGGTAGACGAGTGTCTCGCCTTGGCCGGTCCTGCCAGGCGCCCGCAGGACCTCGACGACCAATGTGTCGGTCGACTTCCGCCACGCGACCTCAGCGCTGCGGTTCCCCAGCTTCTTCGTCACGGCGAACAGGGTGGGCGCGGTCGCGTCGTACTTGAACGCGAACGAGGCGCTCGCGACATTGCCGGCGATGTCTCGGCACGAGCCTGGGACCGCGGTACCCGGGTTGTCCGGGCCTTCGTAACGCACAGACAAGCAACTCTCAAGCCCGGAGGTGGCGTCCGTGCCCGCGAAGGCGACGGTGAACGGACGGTTGTACCAGCCGTTCGCGTCGGGTTGACGCTCGAGCACGGTGCTCACGGCGGGGACGGTCTTGTCGACCTTGAACGTCTTCGTCACCGTCGTTGTAAAGCCGTCCCTCGTCGCCGCGCACGTATAGGTCTTTCCCGGCGTGTCTGCGCGGATCGTGTCCGCCTCGCAGCCCGTGGTCGACTCCACCTGCCCATCAAATGCCCAATTGATCGTGACGTTGCTGGTGTACCACCCGTTCGAGCCCAGCGTCCCGAAGATGACCGGTGTGACGATAGGAGCGCTGGCGGACACGCCGGGCGCAACCAACAACATCCCGACCAGGGCGCTCGGGATCACGAGCCGGCGAAACCATCGCCGACGCCTGCGCCGCAGCAACCTGGGACTGACAGTCACGAAACTCTCCCCTGCTGCTTCTTGACCTTCCTCCCCGAAGCTACTCCTTAGTTGCAAACGTGTCAATGACGGAGCACCTGTAGCGCTTGGAGAGGGTCTTACTCCACTACGAGCCGCTCGTAGGCAAGCGTTAGCTCCTCCACCGCGACGTCGCTGCAGCGAGCGTCGAAGGGGCCGCTGACATGCCGAACGATTCGGGCGTGGAGGAGCCTCCAAGTCTGCGCGACGGTGCCGCGGTCCTCGCTCAGTAGCTGGATGGTGACGTTGCGTACGGCAGCCTGGTCGCCGGCTCGCACCTGGTCGAGCCAGTCGTAGAGGTCGAGCGAGCCGAT
>JBKJWJ010000194.1:0-2612 GCA_046716905.1 Gaiellaceae bacterium | reverse complement strand
GAGTCGGACTCCCCGGCCGCGACGCGGTCGACCTGTGCGAGCTCGATGCGGCGGGAAACCTCCTCGTTCACGTCTTCGGTCTCGATCCGCTTCTGGATCCGGACCGTCCCATGCTCTCGCGCGACTGCGCCGAGCTCCAGTTCCTCTTCATGGAGGATCAGCTCGTTCTCGCGGCGGTTCGTCACTGTGCGTCGCTCCGGTGCAATCGCAGATGAGAGGGCGGGGCGACCCAGGGCCGCCCCGCCCTCCGACGGCTAGCGCTGATCGGCGTCGCCCTCGATTTCGATCCGCTCTTTGCGGACCTCGTCGGTCACCGTTTGCGTCTCGGTCTCGACGTCCTTCTCGACGGCGACTCGTTCCTTTGCGACGACCTGCTTCTGCGCGACCGCCTCTTCGGCGCGGAGCGGCACCTCGACCGTCTCCTCGCTGAGATCGCCGTCCACGGGCTGGTCGATCGTCTCGCGGGTGACCCGCGCGGTCTCGCGCTTCAGCTCGACGTCCACGTCGACCGGCTCGGTCTCGATCCACTTCTTGAGCCTGACGCCGCCGGCTTCGACGCCCCGCTTGCCGACCTTCAGCTCTTCCTCCGAGCGGGTGAGCTCTTGCTCGTTCTTGCCCTTGCCCCGCTTGCCCATCGGGGAGGACTGCCCGCTGAGCCGATAGTAGGAGTAGAGCTCTTGCTCGGTCTGCTCGCTGATCTCGTCGGAGTCGATATCGGGCGAGTCCTTGACGAGACTCTTCTCGTAGGGGACCCGGAGCCCGTCATCGTCGAGTTGCGCCGACTCTAGGGGGACGAGCACGCGCTTGGTCCCGAGGAACCCCGTGCCGATCCCGATCCACCTCGGCTGGCCGCTGTCGTTGTCGTAGAAGATTTCCTCGACGGAGCCGATCTTCTCGCCGGCGTCGTCGTAGACGGGAGCCCCGCGGGCCTCCGTAATTCTCTCCATCGTCATCGTGTCGGGCATGACTCTCCCTTCGCCGTAGCTTCCCAGTGTCCCATTTGTGGGACGATCTTGGGACATATCTTTTCCGGACCCCGGAAACCTAAACCCTAATTGGGACAGATGCTGCCCGATCCGGTACCTAGACAGGACACAGTTGCCCGCTACTGTGAGTTTGCGGTGAGCGAGCCTGCAGGGACGGATGACGCGAAAGCAGACGACGAGCGAGAGCGGTCGCTGACTCGCGCGGACGCCGTCGCCAGCCGCGAGCGAATCCTCGAAGCCGCCGCGGCCCTTGCCGGCGACCGGCGCACCAGCATGATCGAGCTCGCGGCCGCCGCTGGGGTCGGCCGATCGACGCTGTACCGCCATTTTCCGAGCCGCCAGGCGCT
The DNA here is from genome assembly GCA_046716905.1 of Gaiellaceae bacterium. Lineage (GTDB taxonomy): Bacteria > Actinomycetota > Thermoleophilia > Gaiellales > Gaiellaceae > JACDAN01. The sequence goes on along the minus strand of JBKJWJ010000194.1, from coordinate 1,279 downwards.
CGAGCACGCGCTCCAGAGGCGCCAGGCAGAGCAGTTCTCCACGTCCGTGCCCACGGGGCGGGTATCGACGCTTCCGTTTCGCGCTCCGGGCCAGCTCGGCCGCGAGGGGTCGCTGCCGCTCGAGGTGACCCACATCCTGGACGAGGTGCCTCCACACCTCGTGCCCGATCAGCTCGTGGCCGAGGCTCGCCGGGCGGGAGGGGTCGCCGTCGCCCTGTACGTGGTCGACATCGACGGCTCGCAGCTCGTGCGGCTGGCAGGGACGGAGGACTTTCCCTCCGAGCTCGAGGCGCCGCCCGCGCTCGGGCCCGAGATCGTGCCGGAGGGCCTTCCAGCGTTCCAGGCGGCCTTGCGTGAGCGGCTCCCAGGCTGTGTCGTCGAACCGCTCTGGCTGCGAGGCCGGGTTATCGCGCTCTTCCTCTGTGTCGGGACGCCCGTCGTCCCGCTCGACGACATTGCAAAGCAGGGTGCCGCCGCGCTCGAGCTCGTCAACGATTACACGGACTTCATCGAGTCCGCGCGGCGGCGCAAGCCGCCCACGCCGGCGGCCGAAATCCAGCAGAACCTCTTTCCCCCGAGGATCGCGAGGATCGCAGGAGCCCAGCTCGCCGGCGGTCTGCTCCCGACGTACGAGGTGGGAGGCGACTGGTTCGACTTCGTGGAGAATCGGGACGGCGCCTGGCTCGCGATTGCCGACGCGGCCGGCACAGGCCCGACGGCGGCCGGCCTGGGAGCCTCGGCGCTCGGCGCCCTACGTGCTGCGCGGCGGAGCGGCTTCGACCTCGTGGAGGCGCTCGAAGCAATGGACGAAACCGTGCGCCGGCTCGACAACTCCGACTTCTACGTCACCGGCCTGATTGCCCGCTGGCGCGCCGTCACCAGCACGTTCACCTGGGTGAACTGCGGCCACCCGCACGCCTACGTCGTCGACGTGGACGGCAACGTCGAGGCGCTGGAGGGCCCGCTTCACGAGCCGCTTGGTACCGGAAGCGCCAACCCGACCTTCACGCCCACCGAGCGGCGGTTCGCGTCCGACGAGCGACTGATCCTCGTGACGGACGGGATCACGAACCGCCGGACCGAAGATGGCGGGAACTTCGGCATCGAGGGGCTCCGCCGGGCGGTGTCGGAGGTCGAGAACCCAACGGCCGCCGCGACGGCGATGGCGATCTTGCAGGCGGTCACCGACTGCTGGAGTGAGCCGCTCGAGGACGACGGAACGGTCGTCGTCCTCCGCGTCGCCTGAGCGCCGCTCCGATCCTCAGCGGTCGGGCAGGAC
>JBKJWJ010000193.1:0-2930 GCA_046716905.1 Gaiellaceae bacterium | reverse complement strand
CGCTCGAGCCGTCGACAACGATGGGGTGCGCGCTCGCGAGGTACGTCGTACACGTGAGCAGCGCGAGCAGCAGGAACGCGGCGGCCACCGGAATACGGCGGCTCTGCCTGGCCTTCCGACGGAACTCAGCGATGCGTTGGGTCAGAGAGACCCTCCCCCTCAATTGTGACGGCCCCACCGCGGGCCGCTCCCCAACCGCACCTTTTCAAGAGGTAACCCCTCGCAATAGGCCGAACGGCCTATTCCTCGTCAGCAGGACCTAGGAGCTTTCGTGAAGCTGACAGAGGTTTGCAAGCAAGGTAAGAACTCGTTTCGAGTAGGAAACGAGTCGCATCTGCTTGAAAGGCTCCCCGGGTTGGACTCGAACCAACAACCCTCCGGTTAACAGCCGGATGCTCTGCCAATTGAGCTACCGGGGAACGGGGTAACGGCCGCCGCATGATAGCGATGCTCCGGTTCCGGCTCCCTCCGCACATTCGACACCAGACGTGTGGGACCGCGGTCTTCTTCCCGCCTTTAGGCGAGCTCGGCGACCGCCTCTCGAATCTCGATGAGCTTCCGCTGCAGCTCCGACGTCTCCTCGAGCGTCGCGTCGTTGAGCCGCCGGCGAATATGGCGTTCTCGGAGGTTGAGGAGAAGCTGCTTGGCAGTGGCCTCGTTGATTCCCTCGGTTGCGGCAACCGCGTCGAGCTCGGCGAGTGCGGGGAGGGTCTCGTCGTCGCTCGCCGCTCCCAGGATCACGGTGCGTAGCCGTCGGTGCAGCTCACTGTCGAAGTGGCCTTCGGGGATCTTGCGCAGCTCATCGGCAAGCGCAGGAAAGGCGATGGAGGCGGCCAGCACGTCTCGCTCGAGCCGGTCCCCGGCGTCCATGACCCTGCGCGAGACCGGCGCCGACCTCATAGTCGACAGCGCGCTCTGGAGCTGGATGGTCATTCCAAGTTCGTCGTTTGCCTCTCGCCACGCCTCGTGGCGCTCGGGTGAGTCGGGGACGCTGTTGAGGAACGACTGAACCCGCTCGTAGGCCGTTTGGCGATCCGGAGCACCCGCACGCTCGAGGCGCGCGCGGTACCGAACGTAGCTCTCCGCGCCCTTGAGCCGTTCCTCGAAATCCTGAGGCGAGTCGGCCGGATCGAGCCCCGACGGCAGCGTGACCACCCGCACGTCGAAGCCCTGACCGACGGCGAGTTCCATCCCGCGAAGCGTGGCGGCCTCGCCGGCGGCGTCGGAGTCGAAGCACAGATAGAGCTGCCTCGTAAGACGCGCGAGCTCCTTCAGCTGCTGCTCGGTGAGCGCTGTCCCCATCGAAGCGACAACCGGTTGCAGGCCTGCTTGTCTGAGGGCGATCACATCGGTATTTCCTTCGACGACGATCGCACGCTCTTCTTTCGCGATCGAGGTCCGAGCGAGGTTCAGCCCGTAGAGGACCGACGACTTGTGAAACAGCTCGCCCTCCGGCGAGTTGACGTACTTGCCTCGCAGCGGATCGTCCTCGTGCAGCTTCCGTGCCTGAAAGCCGACGATCCGGCCGCGGGCGTCGGCGATCGGAAACATCAGGCGGCGCGGGAAGTAGTCCCTTCCTCGGGCGTTCGCGAGGCCGGCCGCGCGGAGCTCGGCGACCGTGAACCCTTTCTGCTGCGCTTTCTGTGCGAGCCCGTCGCCCGGAGAGAGTCCCAGCCTGAACTCGCGGCAAACCGGCTCCAGTAGACCCCGGCCCTTCAGATAGTCGCGCACCGGCTCGCCGGCAGCCGTTTCCCACAGGTGCCGCTCGTAGAACGCCGCGGCCTGTTCGAGTGCCGCGTGCAACCGGTCGCGCCGCTTCCGAGCCTCCTCTACCTGCGGTGACGACTCCTCGTACTCCAAAGGAATGCGGAAGCGCTCTGCCAGCCACTCGAGCGCCTCGGCGAAGTCGAGCTGCTCGGTTTCCCGGACGAACGTGATCACGTCGCCGCCCTTGTTGCACCCAAAGCAGTAGAAGAGCTTCTCGATGGGATTGACGGAGAAGCTCGGGGTCCGCTCCTCGTGGAAAGGGCACCTCCCCGTGTACCGCGAGCCCACCTTGCGAAGTTGCGTTCGACCGGAGACCACGTCCACCATGTCCGCGGCGGCGATCACCGCCTGCTTCGACTCGTCCTTGATCCGAGCCACTAGAGACGCTCCGCGTAGGCGAGTGCGAACCGGTCGGTCATCCCGGCAACGTAGTCGGCGATCCTCTGGCCGAGGTCTCCAGGCCCGGGTGGGATCTCGTTCGGATTCTCGGCGACGTGAGTGAAGATGCGTCCGATCACCTCGCGAGCCTGCCGATGCTGAGGCTCGGTGTGCGGCCCGAGGTAGACGCGATCGAACATGAAGGTGCGAAGAGCCAGCATCGCCGTTCCGATCTGTTCGCTCTGCTGAATGTCGCCTGCTCGCTCGGAGGTTTCCACGAGATCGTGCACGAGGGCGTCGATCCGCCTCGCGCCGGTCGCTCCAAGGAGCTCGACCTCGGCCCGCGGGAGATCCTCCTCGCGAAGGACGCCGGCTCGGATCGCGTCGTCGATGTCGTGATTGATGTACGCGACGCGGTCGACGATCCGAACGATCCGGCCTTCGAGCGTCTCCGGCAGGTCCGGCCCTGTGTGATTCAGTATCCCGTCGCGAACCTCATGCGTGAGGTTCAACCCCTCCCCGTCTTTCTCGAGCACATCGACGATGCGGAGCGAGTGCTGGTTGTGGTGGAAGCGCCGCCCGAACCGCTCCTGAAGCTGGGCGTCGAGCGCTGCCTCGCCGGTGTGGCCGAACGGCGTGTGACCGAGATCGTGGCCTAGCCCGATCGCCTCAACGAGATCCTCGTTGAGTCCCAGCGCCCGGGCAACGCCCCGGGAGATCCCCGTTGTCTCAATCGTGTGCGTGATCCGCGTCCGGAGGTGGTCTCCGCCCGGATCGATGAAGAC
>JBKJWJ010000192.1:0-2554 GCA_046716905.1 Gaiellaceae bacterium | reverse complement strand
GCAAGGCGCCGGGATGCCGATGCGCTTCGCGGATGCCTGATTGCCGCTCGCTCCGGTTGCTGTCGCTGCCAGAGGACCGCAGGCGCCGGCGAAATGCGAGCTGAAGCCGCCGCGGCTCCCGGCGGTCAGCTCCTTCGCGAAGGGCCCGCCCTGTGCATAGAGCACGAGCTTGATCCGCTCACGGGCCTTGAAGCCCTTCCCCTTCACCGTAACGGAGGTCTCCAAGGCCTCGATCCGCACGGATGGCTTCGTCTTGTCCGTTCCAGCGAGGGCCGCAGAGGCAGCAACCAAGCCGACGAGGAGGAGTCCGACTAAATAGCGGATACTTGACCTCCGTGGCATTCGCCCTGATGATATCTCTGTAGGGGAGAGCAACAACCTCCTGATAACGGGTGGGTCGAGTACGGCCTAGTCCGGGAAAACGGTGAGGAAGGGGAGAATTTTGTCTAGAAGACGTCTATGGCGTCTGGGCTTCATGCTCACGGCGCTGGCACTTGTGCTCGGCGTAATCGCCGGTGCGGTGTTGACCAACAGCGGCAGCTCCACGGCTGCCCCCGCTGTCGAGGGCGAGCTGTCGCCCGCGATGGCGAAGAAGCTCGCTCAGGCGGCGAAGTTCGCGCCGCCCGGTGGTGCGTCCGACTTCCAAGAGGGTGACCGGGACGCAGGGGACGACGAATGGATGAAGCACGCGATCCCTGGTACCGACATTCCGTCGGCCGCGATCGCCCGGTCGAGCAGCGACTGGAACAGCATGAACAACCGCGGTGGCTGGAACGACGGTCAGAAGGATTGGAAGCCGCTTGGCCCGGACTGGGGCAAGGCGCTCCCGAACGCGTTCCGCGACCGCGCGGTGTACAACGCCGGCACGCCGGACTTCAGCGGCCGCGCGGTGCATCTCGCGATCGATCCGCGCTGCGGCACCAAGGGCAACGGCAACAGCGATGACAACCCGGGCAGCAACGGTCACTGCCGCCTGTGGATCGCGAACGCGAACGGCGGGGTCTGGCGCACGGAGAATGCGCTCGACCGCGAGCAGTTCAACTGGAAGTACCTGTCTGAGGAGTTCGAGCACAACAGCGTTTCTTCGCTCGAGCTCGACCCGAACGACAACAACTTCAACACGATCTGGGCCGGCACCGGCGAGCCCAACGCCTGCGGCTCAGGCTGCGAGGCCGGCGTCGGCGTCTACAAGTCGACGAACGGCGGCAACACGTGGTCAGGCCCGTTCGGCAAGGAGCACTTCTACAACCGCGCCGTCGGCTCGATCGAGGTCAAGCCGGGCGACTCGAACGTCATCTTCGCAGCATCCGGTCGCGCAATCCGCGGCCTCACGAGCTCGTGCTGCGGCGGTGCCGACGCGCTCATCCCGGGCGCATCGCACTTCGGCCTCTTCCGCTCGACCAACGGCGGCCGCAACTGGCAGCTCGTCCACCAGGGCGCGAACGTCGAGTGCACGGCAACGGCGACGCCTGACCAGGTCTCGCTGAACCAGACGGCGTGCTCCCCGCGTGGTGCGCGTCGTGTGAAGTTCGATCCGGTCGACCCGAACACGGTCTACGTCTCCTACTTCTCGCGCGGCATCTGGCGCTCGAAGCTGGGCGGCGCTCCAGGCTCGTTCGAGCAGATCATGGCGCCGATCTCGAACCCGACGCTCTTCAACGCTGAGCGGCCCGAGTTTGACGTCGTGGCCCTGCCGAACGGAGAGACCCGGATGTACGTCGGCGTCGGTGGCGGCAACCAGTACGCCCGCTTCCGCCGGAACGAAAACGTTCGGTCCGCGCCGGCGGCCGCGGTGATGACGAGCTGGATCGACCTGACCTCCCCTGTGCAGGACACGCCGGGCTACTCCAGCTTCGGCTACTGCGACGGGCAGTGCTCGTACGACAACTACGTGTTCGCCCCGGCCGGAAACTTTCCCGAGTCGGGTGCGAGCCCGGACGTCGTATACCTCGTTGGCGACAATGAGTACAACGAGAACAACTGGGGTCCGCTTAGCCCGCGCGCTGGGGCGGGGAACCCCGCTACCGGTCGCTCGAACGGACGCGCGATCGGCCTGTCCACGGACGGCGGTGCGACGTTCACGGACATGACGGACGACACGAGCGACAACTTCTACCCGGTCGAGCTCCATCCCGACCATCACGCCCTGCTGACCAACCCCGGTAACTGGAAGCAGTTCATCGAGGTCGGCGACGGCGGTGTCGTTCGGTCGAACGGCGTCTTCGTCAACGACTCCGAGGACTGCGTCCAGCCGAAGGGCTACACCGGCACACGGCTGGCGTTCTGTCAGCTCGTGCTGTCGAGGGTGCCGCAGCGCCTCGAGACCATGAACAAGGGCCTCAGGACGCTGCACTTCTACCAGCTCGACTACAGCCCGCACGACCCGGACACGATCATCGGCGGGACGCAGGACAACGGCTCCTGGGAGCGCGGTGACACTCCGGAGTCCGGCACGAATGGCTCCGACCTGCCGAGTGGTTACGACCCCGCTGTCGTCCCGTCCGCGGACGACTGCCGAGGCAAGGGCGGCAGCGAGCCCAACAACGGGAACGGC
>JBKJWJ010000191.1:0-2884 GCA_046716905.1 Gaiellaceae bacterium | reverse complement strand
GGACGATGATCTGGGGCGGGATCGACGGCGCCGAGCCGTAGTACTCGAGTGCGAAAGCCTCCACGACCGCCGCGACCTCCTGATCCTGGACGTTCTCGAGGTGGAAGCCGTAGCGGTCGACCATCTTGCCGTCACGCAGCGGGAAGATCTGCACCGCTGCACGGTCGCCCTCGATCGCAACGCCGACGACGTCCACCGTCCCGACCGCGCGCTTGTCCGCCGCCTGGCGCTCGGCCAGGTGCCGGACCGAGAACAGCCTGTTCCGGAACCGCGCCGCTTCCTCGAAATGCTCGTCGGCCGCCGCCTCCTTCATCCGTCGCTCGAGCTCGGCGATGATCGGCCGCGTCTCACCGGAGAGGAACTCGATCACCCCGTCGATGACCTTCCCGTACTCGGCCTTCGAGATGTAGTCGACGCACGGCGCGTAACAGCGCTCGATGTGGAAGTCGAGGCACGGGATGCCGGAATGCCTGCCCGGTTTCGGCCCCTCGCACGGGCGGAAGCGGAAGACTCGGTTGAGGACGTCTAGCGTCTCGCGCACCTTCTTCGCGTTTGCGTAGGGCCCGAAATAGACCACGCCGCGCTGGTGCCGCTCCCGGGTGAACATGACTCGGGGGTAGTCGTCGCCGACGGTGACCGCGATGTACGGGAACGACTTGTCGTCCCTCAGCCGCACGTTGAACGGCGGACGATGGCGCTTGACCAGGTTCTGCTCGAGGTGCAGGGCCTCGACCTCGTTTCCGGTCACAATCACCTCGAGGTCGGCGATCCGACCGACCATGCGGGCGATCCCCGACCTCGTGTCTCCGCTCTGCTGGAAGTAGCTCCGAACGCGGGGCCGCAGCGTCTTGGCCTTGCCGACGTAGAGGATCTTGCCCGCCGAATCGCGGAAGAGGTAGACGCCGGGTTTCGCCGGAAGCGCCTTCAGCTTCGGCTCGAGGGACGTGGCCATTTCGGAGTGAGGGTAGCCTCAGAGCCGTGCGTCGCTGGATCGCCCTCGGGGTCGGGGCCGCCCTTCTTGCAATCGGCGGGTTCCTGCTCGCGACGCGCGGAGACGACGATCCTCAGGCGCAGAGGCCGGGGGTCGCGGGAACCGGCACCGCTGCGACCCGCACGCAGGAGCCGACCTCCTCGTCCACGGCCTCGACCACGACCGGCTCGACGACCACCAGGCCCGCCCAGCGCACGACCACCGGCGCCGCCACACTGCCGGGGCGTTTGGCCCGCAAGGGCGGAAGCCCGCTCGAGGTCGGAGTCTGGGAGTACTTCGTTCGCGACCCGAACGCGGCGGTTGCCCGCCGGAGGGTCGCCGACGCGAAGGAGGCGGGGTTCGCCGCCGTGATCACGAACGCGTTCTGGAACCCGGGCCAAATCAGCCCGCCGCCCAACGAGCTCACCGAGCTCCGGAATGCGGCGCAGGCCGCGAAAGCGGCCGGCATCCGGCCGATGGTGATAGTCGCCAATCTCGGCAGCCGAACAACGCCGCGTACGACCCCACTGCGGAGGGAGTTCGCGACGTATGCGGTCTCGATCGCGAAACAGATCCCCGAGTTCCGCGACTTCGTCATCGGCAACGAGCCGAACCTCAACCGGTTCTGGCTCCCGCAGTTCGGACCGAACGGCGAGAACGTCGCTGCCCGCGACTACCTGGCACTCCTGACTCAGACCTACGACGCACTGAAAGGCGTGTCCAGCGAGATCCGCGTCATCGGCGGCGCGCTCGCCCCGCGCGGCGGCGACCGTCCCGGCACGGGCCGGGACACCCACTCGCCGACGCAGTTCATCCGCGATCTCGGTCGTCGTTACCGCGCGAGTGGACGGAGCAAGCCCGTCATGGACGCGTTCGCCCATCACCCCTATCTCGAGAGCTCACGTATTCCGCCCGAGTTCGCCCATCCGCAGTCGACGACGATCTCATTGGCCGACTACGCCAAACTCGTTCGCGAGCTGCGAGGCGCGTTCGACGGAACGGCCCAACCTGGAGCGAAGCTTCCGATCCTCTACACCGAGTTCGGGGTGCAGACGCGCGTTCCGCCGCGAAAGCGGGGCGTCTACCGGAACTTCGAGTCGCCCGCGGCCGCCGATGCGGTCTCCGAGGCGACGCAGGCGGCCTACTACCGGCGGGCAATCTCGATCGCCTGCAAGCAGCCGACCGTCGAGGGGATCTACGTCTTCCACGTCTGGGACGAACCCGACCTGCTCGGCTGGCAGTCAGGGCTCTACTACGCCGACCGCACGCCGAAGTCGAACCGGGCCGCCCTCGCCGATCTACGATCTTGTCGATGAGCGGCCAGTACGTCGCCTACACGTTCTTCCGCGTCGATCCGGCCTGGCGCAGACTTCCAGTCGAGGAGCGCATGGCCGGAAAAGACGCCTTCGCCGAGGTCGTCGAGGACTGGGCCGGCCGCATGGACATCCTCCGCGCCTACTCCGTCACCGGCGTGCGGCCGGACTCGGACTTCTTCCTCTGGAAGATCACGCAGCGCTACGGGGATCTGGGCGAGCTCGGCGCCGAGCTGAACGCGACTCCGCTCGCCGGCTGGCTGGAGACGCCCTACTCCTACCTGGCGACGACGAAAGCCTCGGAGTACACGGCTGCGCGGCGGCCTCGGAAGGTCGTCCCGCGCAACTCCCCCTACCTCGTCGTCTACCCCTTTGTGAAGACCCGGCCCTGGTATGCGCTGCCCGAGGAGGAACGTCAACGCGCGATGGATGAGCACATGCGCGTCGGCGCGGAGTTCGAGACGATCCACAACCACACGACGTACTCGTTCGGGATCGACGACCAGGAGTTCATGACCGTCTTCGAGTGCGACGAGCCCGCGGATTTCATGCACCTGATGCTCACGCTCCGCGACAGCGAGGCAAGCGCCTACACCGAGCG
>JBKJWJ010000190.1:0-2930 GCA_046716905.1 Gaiellaceae bacterium | reverse complement strand
GAGTATCCGTGTAACGTCACGGCCGACAATCCTGCAGCGAGGCACGTGATGGTCACACCGGGGCGCATGACCGGCACGCTGGAGCATCCCGAGCCGATGCCGATCGAGATCTCCGTCGAGCGCAAGTACGCGGTTCGCGAGACGCGAGTGCGATTGCATCAGGGCCGATTCCGCGCACTCGTCCTCCAGGCCTACCGCGACCGCTGCACGATTTGCCGGCTCCGCGAGCTTCGCCTCCTCGATGCGGCCCACATCGTTCAAGACGTGGATCCGAAAGGGCTAGCCGAGATTCCGAACGGCCTCAGCCTCTGCAGCATCCACCACCGCGCCTACGACCAGGACCTCGTCGGAGTCTCGCCGGACTACCGCGTTCACATCGCACCGCGGCTCGTGGACGAGACTGATGGGCCGATGCTCGACGTCTTGAAGGAGTCGAAGGGCCGGGCCATCGAGCTGCCGGCCAAGCAGGTCTGGCATCCAGACCCAGCCCGTCTTGGCGAGCGGTTCGAGCGCTTTATGAAGGCGCGCTAGTCGCGGGTCGTTCTTCGGCGTCGGCCGCGGGTCGTTCTTCGGCGTCCGCCTCGACTGCGACCGACTCCGTTTCGCCGTTCTCGCTGAGCTCGCCGACGATCACATTCCCGTCGGCATCGAGCTCGGCTTCATCGCCGTTCTCGCCGTACTCGACCGGAGGCCACGGAAGGCCGAGAGCCAACGCCTCTTTCTGCGCGACTGCCATGGCCTTCTTCTCGTCCTTCTTCTCCTTCTTCAGCGCGCGCTTCTCGGCCCGCTCTCGCTCGCGGATGATCTTGCCCATCGTCTGCCGTTTCTTCGCGCCCACTGCCCCTAAGGTAGCTGTCGCGGCGGCTCGCGGCCGCCATTGGCGCCAAAAAGGGACGTTTTCCACAGGGACGGATCGCAAGGAATCCCTGCAAGCGGCATCTATCAATCGCGAATGTCCACAATCTGGCCCCAATCCAGCCGTGGAGCGGTGCTCGTCGTCGACGACGACCGCCGGATCGGCGAGCTCGTCGGCGTCGTCCTGCGCGCGAACGGCTATCGGTGCGAGGTCGCGCGAAGCCTCCAGGAGGCGCTGATCCTGCTCGAGGCGGACGGGATCGACTTGTGCGTCTGCGACCTCGATCTCGGCTCCGATACCACCGGGCTCGAGCTGGCGGCCCAGATCCGCGGCTCCGAGCCTGGCGTGGCGCTCGTTATGATGAGCGGCTCCAACGACACCAGGCTCGCGGAGGAGGCGATCCGGGTCGGCGCCTACGACTACCTCGTGAAGCCGTTCCGCAACAACGAGCTGCTCATCACCGTCGCGAACGCGTTTCACCGCCGGGCGCTCGAGCAGGAGTCGGCAGCGCTCCGGCGTGAGCTCCAGGCCACGATCGACCGGCGGACGCTCGACCTTGCTCTCTCGCGGGAGGCGACGATCCACCGGGAGGAGACGATCCACCGGCTCGCCCGTGCGCTCGAGTTCCGCGACACACCCACGGGGGACCACGTCGAGCGGATGGCGGCCTTCTGCCGGATGATCGCACTGCGGCTCGGCCTGCCGCCCGAGCGCTGCTCGCTCATCCGCACCGCGAGCCTCCTGCACGACATCGGGAAGGTCGGGATCCCCGACCGGATCCTCGTCAAGCCCGGGCCGCTGACCGACGAGGAGCGGGCCGAGATCCAGGAGCACACGCGGGTCGGGCACCGGATCCTCAACGGCTCGACTTCCGAGCTGATCCAGCTCGCGGCCGAGATCGCGCTCAGTCACCATGAGCGCTACGACGGGGAGGGGTACCCGCACGGCCTGCGCGGGAAGGAGATCCCGCTGGAGGGCCGGATCGCCGCAGTCTGCGACGTCTTCGACGCCCTCACGACCTCGAGGCCCTACCGGCCGCACCCATTCACCCAAGCCGCCGCGGTCGCGCTCCTGCGCAGCGAGAGCGGCAAGGCGTTCGACCCGGAGATCGTCGACGCCTTCGTCGGCGCCGTGGACGAGGTCGGCCGGATCCGCTCGCGGTACGCGGACATGAACGGCGCCCTCACTGCCTCGTAGGCAGCTGCCCGAGGCTAGCCGCTTCGGATTAGGCCAAGCAACGCCTTCGGGAGCCGGCGGCGGGATGTGCGAAGAGCTTCCTGCAGTGCTTGGGACACCTGATCGCCGTGGATGCCCCGGCCGTGGCCGACGAGGATGTGCTGCGGCTCGTAGCTGCCAAGCGCCTTCGGCGGCTTCATGCGCAGGATCGGGTGGACGCCGATCGGCTCCTCCGGCGCACAGAAGTACCTGAGCGTGCCGAGGGCGTCGCCGACGACGAGGGTGCGCAGCTCGGGCAGCCAGACCGCTGCCTCCTTCCAGAAGCGCGAGCGCACGAGCTGGACGAACTCGAGCGACGACGCCGCCGTAATGCCCTGAAGCGGCACGACGTGGTGCGGGACGCCGAGCGCGTTCGCAAACTCGGCTGAGTCGCGCGCGTGGCGGTCCACGAGCTGGACGACACCTGCAGGCCGCCCGAGCTCCCGGATCCGCTCGAGCGCCAGCTCCCACATGACCGGGTCGAAGACCCAGACGTCGCCCCGCGATTTGAGCGCGTGTGACGTGCGCCTGAGCCTCTCCTTCGCGATCCAGCCGAAGCCCTCGTCGAACTCGTCGCAGAACTCGAAGGCCGTGGCCGGCTTCTCGGCGGGAATCTTCTTCAAGGCGCGCTCGGTGTACGTCTCGCGCTCGGGCTGGAAGTGACCTGCGGCTGCAACGCCATACGGCTTCGATACCCGAAGGGCGTAGACGGCGAACCCCTCGTCGCGAACGGGCTGCCAGTCCTCCCGGTAGGGCACCTTCACGTGCTTGTCGGAGAGCTTTCGGGCCGAGGTGGCGAAGGCCATGCCGACTCCCTGTGACACCTCGAGGAGCGAGCGGTCCTCGGCGGCCGCAGTGC
>JBKJWJ010000189.1:0-7946 GCA_046716905.1 Gaiellaceae bacterium | reverse complement strand
CGGCGAGCGCTGGAAAAGCTGGCCCAACGCGGCAACGTGCATCCCGGCTGGCGCGTCAGGCTCGTGAAGCAGATTCCAGTCGCGGCAGGTCTCGGCGGCGGGAGCTCGGACGCAGCCGCGGCCCTCCGCCTGGCGAGCTCGCACCTCGAGGCTCCGCTGTCGGACGGCGAGCTCCACGCGTTGGCAGCGGAGCTCGGCGCAGACGTCCCGTTTTTCCTCACCTCCGGCCCTCAGCTCGGCGAGGGGGACGGGACCGAGCTGACCCCGCTCGACCTGCCGCAGGACTACTGGGTCCTGCTCGTCATGCCGCACGGAGAGCGAAAGTGGTCGACCGCCGCTGTCTACGAGGAGTTCGACCGTCGCGGGGGTGACGTTGGCTTCGAGGCGCGCCGCGCAAGACTCCGCGACGCGATTGCGCTCGGCGACCTCTCCGCTTTGCCACCGAACGATCTTGCGTGGTCCCCGCTCTCCGACGAGCTGCGCGAGCTTGGGGCTCTTCGGGCCGACGTTTCCGGTGCGGGGCCAGCCGTCTACGGCCTGTTCGCCGAGGAGTCGGAGGCCGTCCACGCACACGCGGTTTTGGCTTCGAGAGGCGAGATCTGGCTTGCCGCACCTGCGTGGTAGCGTCCGGCCGCGATGGTCTTCGGCCGCCCTGAGCTCGAAGGTCCCGTCCTCGAGCACGGGACCACCCGGTCGGGCCGCTGGCTCCACCGCAGCCGGACGAAGATCGCCCTCGGGATTGCCGTCGTGGAGGCGCTCTTGCTCGTGTTGGGCGCAATCGATCGACCTGCTGCGCTCGCCGTCGCGCTCCTCGTGATCGTTGCGTACTTCTGGCTCGGCCGCCGCTTGCACTCGCCAATAGCGCGCGACACGGCCTGGATCGCTGCCGTCTCGCAGGCTTTCGTGGCCCTTGTGCCGGTCCTCCTGTTCGTCGTCACCGCAGTCGCCGTTGTCGCGGTCGCGATCGTGGCGATCGTCGCCCTCGTCGTCCTTTTCAGCAGGCGGCGCTGACGCAGGTGGCAGACTGTGAACCACGTACACCTCTATCTCGGTGGGGCGTAGGCAAGTGCTGAGGCGTCGCTTGCGATGCCGATTTGGAGGCGCGTCGGCTTTGCCGGCGGGCCGTTTTTCCGCTCAGTGGCAGACTGTGAATCAGAATTGGTGGGGCGTAGCCAAGTGGTAAGGCAGCGGGTTTTGGTCCCGCGATCCCAGGTTCGAATCCTGGCGCCCCAGCCATTGCGCGAGACCCTGTGAGCGGATCGGACCTGGCAGCGGTCGTCCTTGCGGCAGGCCTCGGCACACGGATGCGCTCGGCCACGCCGAAGCACCTTCATCCCGTGCTGGGCCGGCGCCTGGTCGACTGGGTCGTCGAAGCGGCGAACGCGGTCAGTCCGGCCCGCCTCGTCGTCGTCGCCTCACCGGAGCACGCCGACGCCTTCGACGCGGTGGAGGTCGCCGTTCAGGAACACCCGCTGGGGACAGGCGACGCTCTCGCCTCGGCGCGGGGAGCTCTCGGCGAGCACACAGGTGACGTGCTCGTGCTTTCCGGAGACTCGCCGCTCCTCCGTGCTGAATCGATCCGGGAGCTGGTCGACACCCATACGAAGAGCGGCGCAGCAGCGACGGTACTGACGTTCCGAAAGGAGGACCCGGGGAGCTACGGCCGGATCGTCCGCGGCGACGACGGCGGGATCAAGGCAATCGTCGAGGCGTCCGATGCGGGGCCTGACGAGCTCGCGATCGACGAGGTCAACTCCTCGATCTACGTCTTTCGTGGAGCGGCGCTCTGGCCGGCACTCGAGGCCCTCGAGCCGCAGAACGCCCAGGGCGAGCTCTACCTGACCGACGTCGTTCGGGTGCTCGCGGACTCGGGCGAAGCCGTCGCGGGCTATCTGGTGTCGGACTCGACCGAGGCGGTCGGCGTCAACACTCGGATCGAGCTCGCCGCCGCGGCAGCAGCGCTTCGCGACAGGATCAACGAGGCACACATGCTCGCCGGGGTGACGATCGTCGACCCTCCGAGCACCTGGCTCGACCCGTCCGTCCGCATCGAGGCTGACGCCGTGATTCACCCGTTCACCCTTCTCCGGGGGCAGACGACGGTGGGGGAGGGTGCAGCGGTGGGGCCGCACGTCGTCGCCGTGGACGCGGAGATCGGGCCGCGTGTGGTGGTCGGGCCGTTCTGATACCTTCGCCCCGGCACGGTCCTCGAGGCGAACGCGAAGGCGGGCACGTTCGTGGAGCTGAAGAACTCGCGTATTGGCGAAGGCACGAAAGTGCCTCACCTTTCGTACATCGGCGACGCCGACATCGGCGCCGGAACGAACGTGGGCGCCGGGAACATCACCGCGAACTACCCACACAAGCCCGGTGAGCCGAAGGGCCGGACGACGATCGGGAGCAACGTCAGGACCGGAGTTCAGAATTCCTTCGTGGCTCCGCTCGAGATTGGCGACGGCGCGTGGATCGCGGCGGGATCGGTCATCACCAAGGACGTCCCACCCGGCGCGCTTGCCGTCGCCCGCTCGCCCCAGGAAAACAAGGAAGGCTATGCCGCCCGTGGATCCGACAAACCTGTCGCCGATGACGACGACTGAAGTCGCGCCGCTGCCCGGGCTCGAGGCAGCCGCGACGAGCTCCGAGCCGAAGCCCCAGAACTGGCTCGAGCGAGGACCGTCGAAGCGGCTCATGCTGGTCTCCGGCCGTTCGCACCCAGACCTCGCTGCTGACATCGCGGGCAAGCTCGGCGTCTCGCTGAGCCCGGTCGAGCTCAAGACGTTCGCGAACGGGGAGGTCTATTGCCGCTACGAGGAGTCGGTGCGTGGCGCTGACCTCTTCATCGTCCAGTCCTGCGCCGGCGTCGGCAAACTGAACGACTACCTCTGGGAGCTCCTGGAGATGATCAATGCCGCCAAGCTGGCTTCGGCCAAGCGCGTCACCGCGGTGATGCCGTGGTTCCCGTACTCGCGCCAGGATAAGAAGTCGGCGCCGAGGGAGCCGATCTCAGCGAGGCTCCTGGCCGACACCCTGGAGAAGGCTGCCGGCGTCGACCGGGTGCTCACGATGGACCTGCATACAGGCCAGACACAGGGCTTTTTCACCATTCCGGTCGACCACATGACGGCGCTACCCCTTTTTGCGCAGTACTTCCGCGACAAAGACCTCTCCGGCCGGCGGGTCGTCTCGGTGTCGCCAGATGCGGGCCGAGCGAAGCTTGCGCGCCGCTTCGGTCAGATGCTCGAGGCCGACCTCGCGATCATGAACAAGACTCGCCCGGCCCACGACCAGGCGGCTATCACGGAGGTCATCGGAGACGTCGCCGGCAAGACGGCCCTCATGGGCGACGACATGATCCTCACCGGCGGCACGCTGCTCGCCGGAGCCAAGGCACTGCGCGAGGCCGGCGCGAAGGAGGTCTACGTGTTCGCGACGCACGGCCACTTCGTCGGCGACGCTCTCGAAAAGCTTGCCGCCGCCGATCTCGCCGAGATCGTCGTGACGGACACGGTCGCGCTCAGCCCGCTCGAGCGGCCCGCGAACCTGCGCGTCCTACCGGTGTCCGGTCTCCTGGCCGACACGATCATGAACGTCTTCGCCGACGAGTCGGTCTCGGCCGTCTTCCAGGGCGCGAATCAGCTCTTCTAGGAGGGCTCGGCGGGACGTTGCTCGGCGTCAGCAGCGCCCTTCCGACGGCACAGACGTCGTTTCGCTGAGCCCTCCTCTAGAGCGCCTGCTCGTAGGGAGCGCGGTGGCGGCTCTCTGCGGATGGCTGCTCATCCGAATCGCACCCGACGTCCGGGGCAAGGCGCTCTACGAGGACGAAGCCGTTGCCGGCCTGATCGGGATGCGGCCTCTCCCCGAGTTGCTCGAGACGGTGATGGTCGATCGAGGTGGCGCACCGCTCCATTTCCTCCTGGCTCACGCCGTCTTCTGGGTGGACGCGAGCGCCGATGCGTTGCGCTGGCTGTCGGTCGTCTGCGCGCTTACGGCGGTGCCGATCTGCTTCGACCTGGCGCGCCGGCTCGGAGGCAACTCGGCGGGGCTCGTCGCGGCGGCGGTGACGGCGTCGTCAACTGCGCTTGGCATCTACGGATCGTTCGGTCGGATGTACGCGCTGTTCATCCTCGTCGCGGCTCTCAGCGGAGACCTTTTCGTCCGGGCCGTCCAGTTGCGATCACGGAGGGCGGTGCTTGCGGCCGCAGCGGCTGCCTGGCTGCTTCCCGCCGTCCATCCATACGGATTGATCCCGGCGCTTGCCGCCCTGGCGTTCGCAGTCGTCATGTGGCGAAACCGGTCGATTCGCGGGGCGCTTCCCGTCGCGCTGATCGCACTTGCTGGAGTGCCGTTCGTGCTCGCCGACCTCCGGCTCGCGAATCGCGCGCAGGTGGGGTCGGGCGGCACAAGGGCGCTGGCGGCTCCGGGTGACGCTTCGAGCGAGCTTTCGGCGGCGCTTTCCTCCTTCGCCGGCGGAGACGGTCTCCCACTCGTAGCGCTTGCCTTGCTCGCCGTCCTCGGCCTGGTCGTGCTCGTGCGCAGTGAGCCGGCCGCCGCGGCGCTTGCGGCAACCGTGCTCGTCCCCCCTCTCCTGTTTCTCGTGCTCCGAGCCGGTTCCGCGCCCGATCTCTCGCCCCGGCACCTCTTCTACGGCCTCCCCTTCTGGGCTGCTGCGATTGGCGTCGGCGCGGCTCGCCTCCAGGCCGAGCTGCCGCGACGCGCGGGGCCGGCCCTGATCCTGGCGATCGCGGCGCTGGCGCTAGCTGCTCCGGCAAGCGCGCTTCGTGATCCGCGCGAGCTCGGGCTCCTCCCGACCCAGTCCCCGTCGCAGCTCCGGGCGGAGCAGGGCGACGTGCTCTTCCCGTACTCGGTTCCATTCCTCGCGGAGCTCGATGGCGTCCGAGCCGGGATCGTGTTGCCGCAAGGCCCGGGCGACCTGATCCTGGATGCGGTGGAGCAGGCGGGTGACCCGATCGGCAGAGTCCTCGTCGCTCTCCCAGGCGAGCGGTGGACCGTGACGACCCTCGAAGGGCCTTTCGACGAGTCGGGCGCGCTGTTTGCCGTCGTCGAGACGATCGCCCTCACCCGCCACCCGCAGGAACTCGACTGGTGGTTCGACCTCGCCGAGCGGGGGCTCTGCGATGCTCTTGCGAAACTAGGCTCTAAGTGCCCGGCATAGCTAGACTGCCGCGCCGTGGCAGGTGAACGAGTCAGGCTCGAGGTGGCCGAGCGCGAGACGCGCGGCTCGGCCAACACGCGGCGGCTCCGCAAGGAGGGTCTGATCCCCGGCGTTCTCTACGGGCGCGGAAAGACACCGCATGCTTTCTGCGTGCCCGATCGCGAGCTGCGCAGGGTGCTCACGGGCTCTTCCGGCCTCCACGCGATTCTCGACGTCGTCCTCGAAGGCCAGACGACGACGCACGCCTCGATCCTCAAGGAGTACCAGCTGGATGCGATCACCGGCCGCATCACGCACATCGACCTTCATGAGGTCCGCCTCGACCAGCCGATCCACGCGCAGGTCGTGATCGAGCTCGTCGGCGAGTCCGCCGGCACGAAGGAAGGCGGCGTCCTCTCCCAGGTCTCCCGTGAGATCAACGTGGAGGCGCTGCCGATGGAGATCCCGGAGCGGATCGAGGTCGACATCTCCGAGATGCACATCGGCGACACGCTTCGGCTCGCGGATGTTGCGACCCAGGAAGGCGTCACCTTCCTCGACGACCCCGAAGAGACCGTTCTCGCCACCGTCACTCCTCCGACCGTCGAGGAAGAGCCCGAGGAGGAGCTCGAAGAGGGCGAGGAAGGCGAGGAGGGCGAGCTGGCCGAGGGCGAGGAGGCACCCGAGGGTGCAGCCGACGGCGAGGCCGATTCGTCTGCCGACGCCGCCTCCGGCGACGGCGAGCCCGGCACCACCGAAGGCTAAGTCCCGTGCGGCTCTTTGGTCGAGGCGAGCGCGCCTCGACGATCGACCTGCTCGTCGCGGGCCTCGGCAACCCGGGCCGGCGGTACGAGCGGACGCGCCACAACGTCGGCTGGCTCGTCACGGACGAGCTTTTGCGGAGACATGGCGGTTCGTACCGCGGCAAGTTCTCCGGGCAGCTCGCGGAGCTCCGTGTGGATGATCTGCGGCTCGCACTGATCAAGCCCGAGACGTACATGAACGACTCGGGACGGCCGATCGGCGCCGCGCGGAAGTTCTTCAAGGTGGAGCCGGGCGATCTGCTCGTCGTCCACGACGACGTCGACCTCGAGGCGGGTCGGCTGCAGGCGAAGCTCGGCGGAGGACTTGCCGGGCACAACGGGCTTCGATCGATCGCGCAGACGCTCGGAACGAACGACTTCCTCCGTCTTCGGATCGGCGTCGGCCGCCCAGGCCGTGGAGACCGGCGAAGCGTTGCCGACTTCGTCCTCGACGGGTTCGAGCCGGAGATCGACGTCGACGAGCTGATCGGCCGATCGGCAGACGCGGTCGAGACGATTGCCCGCACCGGGCTCGAGGAGGCTCAGCGCCGGTACAACTAGGCCATGGGCGACCGTGTGTTCGTGTCCGGTGGGGGCGGCGGCCCGCGTCGGGGTGAGGGCGCCTCACCGGGGCCGCGCAAGGGTCGGACGTGGTGGGAGGTCATGCACCCCGAGGGATCGCAGGGCACCTGGCGCGATCTGCCCCACCTCCTGGCCGATTCGCTGCGCCTGGTCTGGGCGGCGGGCCGGAACATCTTCCTGCTCACCGCCTCGCTCCAGCTCGTTGCTGCCGTTGGAATCGCAGTTCAGCTCTTCGTCGGCAAAGAGGTGCTCGACGCGGTTCTGGGCGCTGGAGGCGAGTTGGAGATCGGGGAGCTCGCGCCCTGGCTCGCTGCCCTCGTCGGAATCACGGTCGCGCTCGATCTGGCCCGGGCGGTGCAGTCGGAGCAGAGCCGCGTTCTCGGCGAGCTCGTCGGCCGGAAGGCCGTCGACCGCGTAATGGACGTCTCGACGCGGATCGACCTGCTCGCGTTCGAGTCGCCGGATTTCTACGACCGCCTGCAGCGCGCGCGGTCGCAGGGCCAGTTCCGGGCACTCCAAACCGTCAACGGCCTGCTCGGGATGCTGGGCGCTGCCGTGGCGTCGATCGGCATCGTCGCCGCGCTCGCGACGCTCCAGCCGCTGCTGCTTCCGTTCATCCTCGTCGGGTACGTGCCGCTCTGGATCGTGGCGTCGCTGAACACCCGCGACCTCTACCACTTCAGCCGAGGGATGACGCCGAGCGATCGGCAGCGGAGCTATCTGCAGAACGTCCTGATGGGTCGCAACTCCGCCAAGGAAGTGCGGGCCTTCAATCTCGCTAGCTTCCTCCGAGAGCGCTACGACCGGCTCTACGACGAGCGCATCGCCGAGCTGCGGAGACTCGCCAAGCGCCGGACGGGCCGATCGCTCCTCGGTTCGCTTGCGTCGTCGGCGGTAACCGTAGGGACGATCGGGATGCTCTCGTGGCTCTATGTCAGCGACCGGATGAGCCTTGCGGCGGCGGGCGCCGCGATCTTCGGCCTGTACCAGCTTGCGAATCGTCTGCAGGCACTCCACTTCAGTGCGACCTCGCTCTACGAGGCGACGCTCTTCATCCGTGACTACTCGTCGTTCCTCACGCTCGAGCCGGAGGTCGAAGCGGCGGAAGGAAAGCGGCCGGCGCCAGAGCGGTTCTCCCGGCTGTCGGTCGAGAACGTGACCTTCACGTACCCCGAGTCCGACCGGCCTGCCGTGGACGGAGTCTCCCTGGAGATCGCGCAGGGCGAAGTGGTCGCGCTGGTCGGAGAGAACGGCTCAGGAAAGACGACGCTCGCGAAGATGCTCGCCGGTTTGTACCGGCCGGAGACCGGAGCGATCCTGTGGGACGACGTGGATCTCGCCGACGTGGACTCGGACGAGCTGCGCCGCGCCGTGTCCGTCATCTTCCAGGACTTCGAGCGATACCTGCT
>JBKJWJ010000188.1:0-3242 GCA_046716905.1 Gaiellaceae bacterium | reverse complement strand
CGACAAGCAAGCCGCCGTGCCCATCCTCATGCTCACCGCCCGCGGCGAGGACGTCGACAAGATCGTCGGCCTCGAGGTCGGCGCCGACGACTACCTCACCAAGCCATTCAATCCGCGCGAGCTCGTCGCACGGGTGAAGTCCGTCCTCCGCCGTTCGACACCGGAGCGTAAAGAGACGATGACGACGCAGATCACGCACGGACCGCTTCTCGTCGACTCGGGGCGCCGCGAGGTCCGCGTGAACGGCGAGGAAGTCCAGCTTGCCCCAAAGGAGTTCGACCTTCTCTGGGAGCTCCTCGACCACAACGGCCTCGTTTTGACCCGGGATCAGCTTCTCGAGCGGGTCTGGGGCTACACGTTCGCCGGGGACACGCGCACGGTCGACGTGCACATTCGGCAGCTCCGGCGCAAGCTCGAGGATGCCTCGCCGATCGTCACGGTGTGGGGTGTGGGGTACAAGGCGGCTCCTGCGAAGGACTCGTCCAAGGACACGGTCACCGCCTGACGTAGGGAGGCTGATGGCCGTGTTCAGGTCGCTGCGGTTCCGCCTGCCGGCCTTCTTCCTGGCGGGAGCGGTGCTGGCCGGGCTCGTCTCGACGCTCATCGCGCTCGGGCTGTTCCAGGACTACACGGAGGACAGGCTCGTCGCGGAGCTCCAGCGTGAGGCCCGTGGACTCACGAGCCTCTATGCAGAGCAGGCCATCGGCTCGCAGGACGAGGACAGGCCCTATTTCGTTGCCCCCGAGCGGCTCGAGCAGGCGAGCGGCAGCCGGCTCTACTAGGTCTGCCTCCGCTTCGTCTTCCGCGGCTCGACGCGGCTCAACGAGCTGCCGGAGAGCACTGTGGATTGGAAAGACGGTAGGGCGCGCACCTTCGAGTTCACCCCGCCCGATGCGCGCCGGGAGTACCTCGCCGTGTCCCAGCCCTTCCGGCTGCAGCGCCGCGGAGTCGTCTTCGGCGCGCTGATCGTTGCGAAGCCGAAGGCGGAGCTGCGCGATCGGTGGCAAACCCTCGTCGAGCGCCTTGCGTTGGCAGGGCTTGTCGGGATCATCGTCGCCGGTGCGCTCGCCTGGTATCTCTCGCGCCGCATCACCGAGCCGGTGCTCGCACTCTCGGACGCAGCCGACCGAATCGCTGCGGGGACGTACGACGTTCCCGAGATCAAGGCCCACGGCGAAATCGGGCAGCTCGCGGATCGGTTCCGGGAAATGGCGGCCCGTCTGCGCGAGGCCGAGGAGCTGGAGCGGAACTTCCTGATGACGGTCTCCCACGAGTTGCGCACCCCTCTCACGGCGATCCGCGGCCACGTCGAGGCCCTCCGCGAGGGTGTGGCGCAGGACGAGGAGGCCAGGAAGGAGTCGCAGGACGTCATTGCCCAGGAAGCGGGAC
Source organism: Gaiellaceae bacterium (assembly GCA_046716905.1). GTDB lineage: Bacteria > Actinomycetota > Thermoleophilia > Gaiellales > Gaiellaceae > JACDAN01. Next base: position 1,853 of record JBKJWJ010000188.1, on the reverse strand, counting down.
GCCTCGAACGCCTCGTGGGCGACGTGCTCGACCTTGCAAAGCTGGACACGCGACGGTTCACGCTCCGCCGAGAGGAGGTCGACATGGGACACCTGCTCGAACGCGCGTACACCGCGTTCACGGAGGAGGCCCGCCGCCGCGACATCGACTACCGCCAGGAGATCGCCGCCCGGCCGGTGATCGTCGCCGACGGGGACCGCGTGCTCCAGATCATCTCCAACCTGCTCTCGAACGCCTTCCGCTGGACGCCTGACGGCGGTCGCGTCGACCTCTAGCTCGGCGCCGACAACGGCGTCGTCTCGGTCGCCGTGCAGGACTCCGGCCCAGGAATCACCGCCGAGGAGCAGGAGCGAATCTTTCGGCCCTTCTGGACGCGGGACGGGACAGGCACCGGACTCGGGCTGGCGATCGCGCGCGAGCTAGCTGTGGCTCACGGCGGGCAGATCAGACTCCAGTCCGCGCCGGGTGAAGGCGCGCGGTTCGAGCTTGAACTGCCAAGCTCGCCCCGCGATGTCGCCGGCTGAGAGCACTGCGAGCGGCGGCATGGGCGCGGCGATGCGGCCGCGTCAGTGGACGAAGAACCTCCTGCTTTACGCGGGGATCATCTTCGCGGCCGAGCTCGACGACCCGGGGCGGTGGATCCAGGCCACGGCCGCGTTCGTCGCCTACTGCCTGGCCTCGAGCGCTGCGTACATCTACAACGACGTGCGGGACGCGCCCCACGACCGTCTCCACCCGCTCAAGCGCGTGCGCCCGATTGCGAGCGGCGCGGTGCGGCCCCGTCGCGCGCTCCACATCGCGGGGATCCTGGCGGCACTCGCGTTCGCGATCGTCGCCCCGCTCGGCTGGGGCTCGCTCACGTTCATGGCCGGATTCCTCGGTCTCCAGGTCGTCTACAGCCTCGGACTGAAGAATGTCGCCCTGATCGACGTGATGGCGATCTCCGCGCTCTTCGTCATCCGCGCGGCGGCAGGGGCGGAGGCGGTCGACGTGCCGATCTCGCCCTGGCTCCTGATCTGTACCGCGCTCCTGGCCCTCTTCCTCGCGCTTGCGAAGCGCCGTGGCGAGCTCGTCTCGACCGGGAGCGAGGCGCCCGGCCGCCCGGTGCTCGCCGGTTATTCCTTTGCGCTCGTCGACCAGCTCGTCTCGATCGTGGCCGCCTGCACGATCGTGGCCTACTCCCTCTATACGTTCGAGGCTCGCGAGGGCAGCGCGATGATGGCCACGATCCCCTTCGTCGTCTACGGGCTCTTCCGGTACATCCAGCTGATGCACCGTGAGGATCTCGGCGAGGAGCCGGAGAACGTCTTGCTCGCCGACCTCCCGATCCTGGCCACGATCGCCGCCTGGGCGGTTACGTCAGCCGCGATCCTGACCCTGGTCTAGAGGGTCAGCCAGTCTGGCGGCGGTCTTGTGCGTCTTCAATGCGGTAGACGATCGCGCCGTTCGTCTGCTGGACGGCAGTCTCGATCCGGCCGAGCCGGTCGTCGACGCTCTTCCAACCGGAGGTGATCAGTTCGACGAGGAGGGAAAGATCGTCCACCCGCGCATGCCGCTCCGAGAGCGTGTCGTTCTCGATGCGCTCGAGCCGTCGAACCGTCTGGCCGGCCAGGCCACGCACCTCGGCCAGCTGGCGGGCGACGGGTAGCGCCTCGGCCCGCATGCCGTCCTGCACCGCCGCGCCCACGCGGGCGGGCAGTGAGGTCTCGAGCTGCGCGGCGAGCTCGCCGAGCTCCTCGATCTGCGAGCGGGCCCGGTCGTGCGCGGCCTCCAGGTCGCTGGGCTGGGTACGCGACCTGGCGGCCGCTTCCAGCCGCTCCCGTGCGCGTTCGACGGCGTCGTGATCCATGAGG
>JBKJWJ010000187.1:0-2596 GCA_046716905.1 Gaiellaceae bacterium | reverse complement strand
CACGCGTGGAGCCGCGGCGCGACGGCGTCTGGGTCGAGGACGTCGGTTCGACGAACGGCACCTTCGTGAACGGCATCAAGCTGGAACGACCGAGGAAGCTCACAAACGGCGACGTCATCCGCGTCGGCGAGACGGATCTGAGGTTCGAGCAGTGAAGATCGGCTTCGCCACCCATCCCGGCCGCAAGCGGCGGCACAACGAGGATGCGTACGTCGTCGAGCCGCCCCTCTTCGCAGTCGCCGACGGCATGGGCGGCGCCAAGGCCGGCGAAGTCGCCTCCGGGCTTGCAGCGGCGGCGCTGAAGGAGGGGCCGCGCGACGGCTCGAGCGCAGAGGAGCGCGTCTCTGCGCTGATCAAGGAAGCGAACCGCCGCGTGTTCCGCCGTGCGACCGAGGACCGGGACGCCTCCGGGATGGGGACGACGATGACGGTCGCCCTCATAGACGGCGACCGCGTCGTCTTCGGCCATGTCGGCGATTCGCGCGCCTACTTGATCCGCGACGAGACCATCGAGCAGCTCACGGACGACCACTCGCTCGTCGCCGAGCTCGTGCGGAGCGGAAGGCTCAGCCCGGAGGAGGCCGAGTCGCACCCGCAGCGGTCCGTGATTACGCGCGCCGTCGGAACGGAGCCGGACGTCGACGTCGACACCTTCGCGGTCGAGCCGGCCGAGGGCGATCTCTTCCTCATCTGCTCGGACGGGCTGACCGACATGGTCGACGACCGGACGATCATCCAGGCGATCGAGAAGCACCGCGGCAATCTCGACAATGCGGCGAAGGCACTCGTCGGCGCCGCGAACCGGGGAGGCGGCGAGGACAACATCACCGTCGTCTTCTTCCAGGTCGACGGCGACTCGCCCGGCGACACGGCGGTCATGCAGCAGCCGGCCGTCATCGAGTCCGAGACGAGCGAGGACGAGGACACGCTCTCCGGCCTCGACGCGATCCCGCCGGTCGACACGATGGTCCTGGCGCCGGGTGATGCGCCCGCGCCCTCGGAGCCGCCGAAACGCCGCCGCCGCGCCCTGCCGATCATCCTTGCCCTCGCGGTGCTCTTGATCGCCGCGGCCGCCGTGCTCTGGCTGCTGGATCACGTATGAGCGCTCGCACGCGTGAGCTTCTCAGCCTGGTCGTCGTCGGAACGATCGTCGGCAGCGCGTTCACGAGCGTCTACATCGCGCGCCAGGAGGTCGTGAGCACCGAATCGCTCTCCTACGCGTTCTTCTTCCTCGGCCTCTACGTCGCCGCCCACATCGTCACCAGGATCGCGGTGCCTCACGCCGACCCGTACCTCCTGCCGATGGCCGGCTTCCTCACGGGGATCGGCTTGACGGAGATCTACAGGCTCAACGAGGACGAGGCGTTTCGCCAGGGCCTCTGGATCGTGATCGGGCTGATCGCCTTCGCCGGGACCCTCCTCGCGCTCCGCCGCGACTACCGGCGGCTCGAGAGCTACAAGTACCTCTTCGGGCTCGGCGCGCTCGTGCTGCTCGTCCTCCCGGCGATGCCGATCATCGGCAAGACCGTGAACGGCGCAAGGCTCTGGGTCGAGCTCGGGCCGATGCGGTTCCAGCCGGGCGAGTTCGCGAAGATCTTCCTGATCATCTTCCTTGCCGGCTACCTCCGTGAGAAGCGCGAGGTGCTGGCTCAGGGGCGGCTGAAGGACCTCGGCCCGCTGCTCTTCATCTGGGGCGGCGCGATGGCCGTCCTCGTGATGACGAACGATCTCGGTGGAGGTCTCCTCTACTTCGGAATCTTCCTCGCCATGCTCTACGTCGCGACCGCCCAGGTCTGGTTCGCCGCCGCCGGAGCCGCGATGTTCGTGGGCGGCGCCGCGCTCGTCTACACGCAGGTCGGCCGTGTGGCCCTGCGCGTGCGCATGTGGCTCGATCCCTGGAGCGACCCGGACGGCGGCGGTTACCAGACGATCCAGTCGATCTACGCGATCGCGAACGGGCACTTCGGTGGGACCGGTTTCGGGCAGGGCACGTTCACGGACGCCGACGGCAACCAGCTGATCCCGTACGTGAGCACCGACTTCATCTACTCGGCCCTTGCGCAGGAGCTCGGCCTCGTCGGGATCGCTGCGTTCCTGCTCGTCTACATGCTCTTCGCCGCGCGCGGCTTCCGGATCGCGCTGCTGGCGCAGGACGGATTCTCGAAGCTCCTCGCGGTCGGCCTGACCTTCTGCTTCACGCTCCAGACGTTCATCATCGTCGGCGGAATCCTCCGGATCATCCCGCTGACCGGGATCACGCTTCCCTTCGTCAGCTACGGAGGATCGAGCGTCGTCGCGAACTTCATGCTGCTGGCGGGTCTGCTGCTGGTGTCCAACCGTGCAAACGCCAGGAGCGGCGCGTGAACCAGCAGATCTCGCGACTGGCCGTCGCCGGCCTCGTCCTCATCACCTCGCTGATCGTCGGGACCACGTACTGGCAGGCCTGGGCGGCGCCGAGCCTGGAAGACCGTCAGGACAACGCGATCAAGGTGGTGGCGCAGTTCGCGATCAAGCGCGGCGTGATCTATGCCGGCGACGGCGTCACGAAGCTGGCGGTGAACCGGCGGCAGCGCGTCTCCGACCAGACGTTCTTCTT
>JBKJWJ010000186.1:0-3549 GCA_046716905.1 Gaiellaceae bacterium | reverse complement strand
GTCGCACTCGCGGCCGGCAAGGCCTTCCTCGTCCACCGGGATGGCGAACTCGGCGGAGACTGCGTCGATGTCGCTCACGTACAGATGGACGAGGCTGGGCCGGCGGCGCGTCTCCTGTGTGCTCGGACAAGTAGAGGCGGACGTCCCCTTGCGCGACGGAGACGAACCACGGGAAGCCGGGCTCGAACTGATGCTCCCACTCCTCGCGAAACCCGAGCCGCTCATACCACTGAATCGCTCGCGCGGCGTCCGCGACACGGAAGACGGGCACGACCTCGCTCAGCGAAGAGCCTCCTCGAACCGCGGGTCGTCGCGAACTGCAGCGAAGTCGTCGTCTCTGCGCGCGTCCTCCCGGAACCGCGGCAGCAGCTCCACCGACCGCTGGAGGTGGGCGAACGTCTCGTCGCCGGTCTCGCCCGCGAGGGTCGCAAAGCACGCGTAGTTGTAATTCAGGCCCGCGTGGTCCGGCATGCGCTCGAGGGCAGCGCGGACCGCTTCGAGCGCGTCGGCGTAGCGCTGTTCGCCATAGGCCACCAAGGACTCGCTGTGGAGCGGCCACGCCTCACCCCAGTCGATTCCCTGATACGCCTCGCCGGGTGTGCCGCCAACGGCGAGAACGGTTCCGTCCCCGGTCGCCTTCCGCCGCGCCTGCGGCCTGACGAACACCAGAGTTCCTGGGGGCGCGTCGACCGCCTCGCCGTCGACTTCGAAGGTCACCTTCCCATCGAGCACGATGTACAGCTCCTCCTGGCCGCCGGGCCCGGCCTCGTCGTGCTCGTTGATCAGCGTGCCGTCTTCGTCGGGCGTGTACGCGTTGATCCCGAATGCATGGATCCCAAGGTGCTCGCGCACCGGAATGTCTCTGCCGCGCCGCTCGATGTCGTCGAGGCGCGCGACTTTCCAGTTCGGCTCGTCGGTCATGGATCACCTCCGGATAGCGCAGGTCGGTACGAAACGTCGATCGTAATGGTGGTGGCCCGTCCGCTAGCGTCGAGCGCATGACGTCCAGCGCATGGAGCACGTGAAATGAAATTTCTTCTCGCTTCTGCCGGCATCACCAACAGGAGCATCGAGAACGCGCTGGTCGACCTCCTGGGTAAACCGATTGCCGAGTCCAGCGCCCTCTGCATTCCCACGGGGGTGCAGCCCTTCCCCGGCGGCCCTTCACATGTCTATCGGTTCATCAGCGGATCGGCCCCCGGCCCCATGTGCGAATTGGGTTGGAAGTCGTTGGGAGTGCTGGAGCTCACCGCGCTGCCCAGCATCAAAGACGAGTACTGGATCCCGGCGGTTCAGGAGACCGACGCTCTGCTGGTTTGGGGCGGCAGTCCCTTGTACCTGTGTTACTGGATGCGGCAGTCCGGACTGGCCGACCTCCTGCCGTCGCTGCGGCCCGAGACGGTCTACGTCGGCACGAGCGGCGGCGCAATGGTCGCGACTCCCGACTTCGGAGGAGCAAGCTACGACGACAGTGATCCGCTCACGGGCAGCGATCAGGCGCTTGGTCTGGTCGACTTCTCGGTGTTCCCGCACCTGGAGCACGAGGAGATGCCCGACACGACCCTCGCCAACATCGAGGAGTGGGCCGCGGGGATCCGGGTACCGGCGTACGCGATCGACGATCAGACGGCGATCAAGGTGATCGACGGCACCGTCGAGGTCGTCTCCGAGGGCGACTGGAAGTTCTTCCCTTCGAGGAGAGCTGGCACGTGAGCGCGTCCGAGGGGGCTCTCTACACGACCCGTCCGCTCGACGCGTCCACGTGGGACGCTTTCGCGGAGCTGGTCGAGCGCAACAACGGGGTCTACGGAGGGTGCTGGTGCATCGTCCATCACGTCGAGTACGAACGCGGTGTCAGCGACCCCCGCACGCTGAAGGAGGAGCTGGTCAGGACGGGTCGCGCCCATGCCGCGCTCGTCTTCGACGAGGACGACCGCGCGCAGGGATGGTGCCAGTACGGCAGCGCGGAGGGGCTCGGTCTCAAGCACTCACGTGAGTACGCGAAGGATCCGCCGCCTAGCGCGCGCTGGCGGATCACCTGCCTCTTCGTGGACAAGCGCCATCGCGGCCGCGGCGTCGCGCGGGCGGGGCTCGAGGGCGCGATCGCAGAGATCGCGGCTGCCGGCGGCGGTCTCGTCGAGGCGATCTCCGAGGTGACCGAGGGACGCGAGGCTCACAGCCGGTTCCTCTTCAGCGCGACCGCCGAGCTCTTCGAGCAGTACGGGTTCGCGAGGGTACGGCAGGTCGGCAAGCACGCGTGGATCGTCAGCCGCGAGATCGACCCCGCTTAGCCTAAGCTCGCCGCGCGTACTCGATGGTGGCGAATGGCCAGTCTGATTCGAGCCACTCACTCACGGCGCGCCAGAGCGGGGCGTCCAGGTGCGCGTGGCTCGCCCGAACCCAGGAGCGCACACGGGCGTCGTACTCGCCGTCGGGCGGCGGGTAGATGTAGACGCACCCGACCACGTCGCGGCTCGCCGGATCGAGCACCGTGTATGTGAACCCCGTTCGGTTGCCGAAGTCGCCGGCATGGCGCTGCAGGTCTGCCCGGTTCTCGTCCGGCGTCATCTCCAGTGGCCAGCTGCTTTCCTCCCATCCGGGCGTCGCGTGGATGTGCTCCACCGACGAGGTCCACGCGTCGTAGTCCTGATCGTTGTGCTCGGGACCGAGCGGCTCGAGCACGAACTGCGGCGTCTCGAGCCGCCGAGGGCCGTCGAAGTCGCGCGGGCCGAACTCCTCCACGCGACCGATCGTAGAACCTTGATCCACTGCGCGAGTGTCCGTAGCAGGGTGAGATGCGGCCGGAGCAGGCCGCCGAAGAAGGAGTCGTGAGATGACGCGGTATCTGATCTCGTTCGATGACGGGGCAATGACGTTTCCCGAGGAGGATCTCCCCGACGTGGCCGAGGCGGCGCACGCGGTGGTGCAAGACGCAGGGGACGCCGGCGTTTGGGTGTTCGGCGGCGGGTTGCATTCCCACGAAGAGGTGAGCGTGGTAGCCACCGACGGGACGGTCACCGACGGCCCATACCCTGAGAGCAAGGCGTACATCGGCGGATTCTCGGTTGTCGACGTTCCCTCACGCGAGGAGGCGCTGGAATGGGCTGGCAGGATCGCCGTCGCCTGCCGTTGTGCGCAGGAGGTTCGCGAGTTCTTGCCCGGCTCTACGCCCTGATCAAGGCCATCCGCGAGAGGCGGCGGAAGGCGTTTCGCGTTTCGCCGTTCGCCCACCATCGCCTGGGCCAGCGTTAGGGAATGACGCCAGAGAGGTCACTCGCGGACGGAGGCAGGTACTCCTGCAGGCTTGTTTACGCTGCTCATGAATCCCGACGAGGAGGCTGCTAGATGTCGGACTACGTCGTCAAGCCGCTCGACGCCAGTACTTGGGACGCGTTCGCCCGTCTCGTCGAGCGGCACAACGGTGTGTTCGGTGGGTGTTGGTGCACCTGGTTCCACACCTTCGAAGCCGAGAAGACGTTCACTGCGGAAGGCAACCACGCGCTCAAGGAGCAGCTGGTCAAGGAGGATCGGGCGCACGCCGCCCTGGTC
>JBKJWJ010000185.1:0-3032 GCA_046716905.1 Gaiellaceae bacterium | reverse complement strand
GCCTGGAACCGGCTCTCGATCTTCATCGCGTTCTTTGCGTTCGCTGCCGTCGCGCTCGGGCTCACAGCTTTCGGACGACGTGTGCGGCCCCCGGTCTTCGCCGCCGTCCTCGCCGCCGTGCTCGCGGCCGGCGTCGTCGACCAGACCACCAATGCGTTCATTCCGCCGTACGGCCCGACCGCGGGAGAGTGGGATCGGGACGCCGCGTTCTTCGCGTCGGTCGAGGAGCGCCTGCCGGGCCGCGCCGCCGTCGTGAATCTTCCCTACGAGGCCTTTCCCGAGCCGCCCGCGGCGCGCCAGGCGGTCTACGAGCCCGTCAAGGGTTATCTCCACACTGACCACCTGCGCTGGAGCTGGGGCGCGATGCGGGGGCGATCCGACGACTGGGCGGCGGCGAATGCAACCCGTCCCGCGGCCGAGCTCGTGCCCGCCGCGCGGCAGGCCGGCTTCGCGGCGATCATCGTCGACCGGCTGGGCTACCCAGACGACGGCGCGGCGGCCGAGGCCGAGCTACGAACGGCGCTTGGCGCAGAGCCCGAGCGCAGCCTCAACGGGCGCTATCTCTTCTGGAGGCTCTAGGAGGCTAGGCGCCGACGACGACTGCGACGTGCGCGCCCATCAGCTCGCGCTTCGTCATGCCGTCGAGCGGGCCGACGATCTTGATCCGCAGGTCGCGCGCGAGCCGGAGCGCCTCGCCCCGGTTGCCCGGCCGGTACATGACGACGCTGCGGGTGAAGTCCGTTCGGTTCGCGTTTCCGACGTGGCCGACCGAGTAGCCGCGTGACTCGACTCGGGAGGCCGTCTCGTGCGCGGCGCCGGAGACGCCGTTTCCGTTCAGGACGATCACCGTCGTCTCGGAGCGGTCGAGGCTCGGGAGGGAGCTGCCGATCTTCGGCTTTGGCTTGGCGCTCGTCGTGATCCCAAGGCTGCGGTCCTGCGCGGTGTCGCGCATCCGCTCCGACAGGGGCTGGCCGAGGAGCGCGACGCCGAGGATCAGGAGCAGGACGAGCTCGAAGGCTGCGACGGCGGTCGCGACGAGTGTCGCCGTCCGCCAGGGGCGGACGAGAGCTTCGGGCGGCATGCTCATGGACTGGTTCATCGGCGGACGCTTTGTTCGCCTGGAGCCCCCACTATCCTCCCGGCCATGTTCGTCTCCTTCGAGGGCCTCGACGGGTCCGGCAAGTCAACCCAAGCCGAGCTCCTCGCCGGATCGCTCGCCAAGGACGGCCGTACGGTCGAGACCACCCGCGAGCCGGGAGGGACGCCGCTCGGCGAGCGCATTCGCGAGCTGCTCCTCGACGGGGAGGCCATGTCGCCCTGGGCGGAGGCCGCGCTCTTCGCCGCCGCGAGAGCGGAGCTCGTCGACCGTGTGATCGGCCCGAAGCTCGCCGAGGGCGCGTATGTCGTCTCCGACAGGTTCCTGGACTCGTCGCTCGCCTACCAGGGGTTCGCGCGTGGGCTCGGAATCGAGCGCGTCCTGGCGCTGAACCTGGAGCCGATCCGCGGGATCCTCCCGGACATCACCTTCCTGCTCCTGATCGGCGTCGAGGAGGTGGTCAAGCGCTCGTCAGATGCGCGGGACCGGATCGAACGGGAGGGAGAGGCGTTCCTCATGCTCGTCGACAACGGCTACCGGCAGCTCGCGGGGCTCTTCCCGCAGAGAATCGTTGCGATCCAGGCCGACCGTCCCGTGCACGACATCGCGAAGGAGGTCTTTGACCACGTTCGAGCACGTGCCGGAGCAGGCTGAGGCGAAAGCGCTCCTCGAGGCCGCGCTGAAGGAAGGCGCGTCGCACGCGTATCTCTTCCACGGGCCGCCCGGAGTCGGGAAGCGCTCGCTCGCCCTCGGTCTCGCCGCAGAGCTCCTCGGGGAGCACGAGCGGGTCGGCCGGCGGTCGCATCCGGACCTCTATGTGCTCGAACCCCTCGGCGACCAGATCCGGATCGACGCGATCCGCGAGCTGCGCCGCGACCTCCACATGCGGCCCTTCGAAGCCGACCGGCGGGTCTACCTGATCTTCGGCGCGCACCTGATGAACGACGAGGCCGCCGACGCGCTCCTCAAGGATCTCGAGGAGCCGCCGCCGTACGCCGTGATTGTTCTCGTGGCCGACGACGTGGGTTCCTTGTCGGAGACGATCCGCTCTCGCTGTCAGCCCGTGCCGTTCCGGCGGCTCTCGCTCCGGGCGATCCGGGTCGTGGTCGAGGAGCGGGCGCCGGGCCTGTCGGAGAACCAGACGGCGGCGATCGCGCGGGTCGCGGCCGGTCGGCTCGACCGGGTCGAGCGGCTCCTGGATCCTGCGGCGGTGGAGCGGAGGTCAAAGCTCATCGAGCTCGCGCGGGCCGTGTACCGCGATCCCGACTTTGTCCCCGGCGACGCGTCGGCCGCCCTCATCGAGGCCGCCGCGGAGCGGGCGAAGGAGGCGCGGGCGAAGGCCGAGCAGGATCTCGAAGGCATGGATCTCCCCGACCGGGAGGCCGAGCAGCGGCTGAAGCGCGCCGCGCGGGGTGCCGAGCGCGAGGAGCTCCTGCTCTCGCTCGACGAGCTCGCGGCCTGGTATCGCGACCTGATCGCGGTCGCGGCGGGCGCGGAGCGAACGGCGATCCACATCGACCATCTCGCCGAGCTGCAGGAGGATGCGAGCGACGATCGTGCGGTCTCGGCCGAGCTCGCAGCGGAGCTCGTGCGCGACACCTGGCGGTTGCTCGAGGAGCTCCAGCTCCAGGCCCCGCTCGCGTTCGAGGCGCTCTTCGTCCAGCTCCGGCGAGCGTTCGCCGGCTCGCTCGTCGCCGCGTGAAACGGGTACTGCTCCTAACCGTCCTCATCGTCTCCGGTTGCAGTGGAGGCAGTGACGGATCAGGCGCACGCCAGGACGCCAAGCTGGAGGCGATGTTGCTTCGCCTCGCCTATCTCCCGGAGGGCTTCGGCTACGGCGACGATGGCGGCTGCGGCGTGGTCGGGACGACCGAGGGCGACGAGCCGGAGCTCGACGAGTTCCTGATCGAAAGTCGTCCGGAGCTCTGCTCCGGCC
>JBKJWJ010000184.1:0-2731 GCA_046716905.1 Gaiellaceae bacterium | reverse complement strand
AGGCGGTCGGGGGTTCGAGTCCCCTCGCTCACCCTCTGTGAACCTGACGGTTTGCAGAGGTGGACAGTCCCGTAGTCGCGGCCGATCGGCGCATGCGACGTCCTCGAGCGGTCGCTCGGACTAGTAGGAGGCTGCCGTTGCACATCTCAGCGGTCTTGCGGTGAGCATCCGTCGGTCGGCGCCCCGCGGAGCTGGCCCGTAGTGTAGGAACATTGAACTTGCCTTATCGTTGAGCGTTACAACCAGTAGGTTCCGCAGAATGCGCCTCTCAGGTCTGATGAGACGCGTCGCTCTGGCGCTCTTCCTGGCTTTTGTTGCCCTCGGTGGCAGTGGTGGTCTGGCGGTCGCCGACACGTTGCAGTCGAGCGTCGTTGTGCCGGCATCGATGTCCCCGTCGCTGCCGTTCGCGTTTGGGGGTAGCTCGTATCTCAGCGTTGAGGAGTCGTCTACCGGGCGGGAGCTATGGAAGGCTGACGTTCAGCTGACAACGATGAGCCTGTTCAAGGACATCGGAGACGGCGGCCCGGACACGATCCACCATGGCAGCGGATCTCCCGACACGTTCGTGGCGTCTGGTCAGACGCTCTACTTCAGAGCCACCGATCTCGCTCACGGCGTTGAGCTCTGGGCGACAGACGGCACCGTCGCAGGCACGCGGCTGGTCAAGGACATTCGAACCGGCGACTATGGCTCCGCACTGTGGCACCTCACACCCGTGGCAGGCGGGGTGGTGTTCCGGGCCACCGACGATTCGCTGCGCCAGAAACTGTGGTTCTCGGACGGCACCGAGGCCGGCACCAAGATCCTTGCGGACGTTCGCATCCTCGACGACACCATGGTGTTGGTTGGCTCGGAAGTGCTCTTCATCGGCTACGAGACGAACAAGGCGGACGCGCAGATTTGGTCGACCGACGGTACCGTGGATGGCACGGAGCGGATTACCGACCTGGCCTCTGACGGTCGGACCTTCCCCACGCGGGTTGTGGCCGCACTAGGATGCCGTCTGTACCTCACGAGAGGGAGCGCTGAGTGGCGTCCGGACGAGCTCTGGACCATCGATCTCAACGGTGCAATAGCGAGGATCGCCGAGGCGTACGCCGACTGGGGCGTCTACGCATCCATTCAGCGGCCGACGTCGGCCGGCCGCTATCTCTACTTCCTCCAGGCCGACGGACACAGTCCGGGACGGGGAGATCTTTGGCGAACCGATGGCACCGTGCAGGGCACGATCAAGCTGCGCGAGTTCCGGAGCAACAGCTGGCTCAGCGCTCCGTCGGAGCTCGCCCCGATGGGCGACGATCTGATCTTCGCAGCTGGCACTGCCGAGTTTGGGAAGGAGCTCTGGTGCACGGACGGCACGCCCGGAGGGACACGACTGCTCAAAGACATCAACACGACCGCCGAGACCACGAGCCCGAAGTACGGGTCCGACCCACACTCCTTCCGCGAGATGGGGGAGCGCATGTATTTCGGAGCGTACGAGCCCGCCCACGGCACCGAGCTTTGGCAGACGGACGGGTCCCCGGGAGGCACTGCGCTGGCCAGCGAAGCCATCCCGGGGCCCGCCAGTCTCGACCCACGGACCTCGACCGTCATCGGGAACCACCTCTTTCACCTCCGTAACGTGCGCGACCCGCTCGTGCGGGTGACCCTTCCCGCCCCCGACGGTTCTGTCCCGCGCTGCCGCGAGACGCCCCCGGCCTCCGCGGCCGCCTCGGCGACTCTAACCGCGGCGTCGGGACATACATCGACGGTGGTGCTGCAGGCGCCGATCGGGATGACCAAAGCGTTAGGCGTCCGTCTGTCGGCGACCGCGCTGAGCCTGAGGGCAACGTCGTTCCCGCGAACGGCGGAGCCGTGCACGGATCCCAATTCGTGCGTCGTCGCTAAACTGATCTCTCGGTCCCTGCGAGACGAACTCGAGTAGAGCGAACCGCGCTCGCACTGACGTCAGCGCGCCGTCACGTTAGAGCGCTTGGCATCGTCCCTTATCGCGTTCGGAACGAGCCGGACGACAGCGTCTGGTTACCGCTGCGCTCGATAGCCAGCACCTCCCAGTTGTATGCGGAGTGGGGCTGGAGAAATCCATCCGGGACGTCGATGTGTGTCACCGTCGGCGGTAGGTACATGCTGAGCCCGAGCTTCCCGATCATGTGGCGGTGCGGCTCGACGTCCTTCTCGATGATGAGCTGGTACGCAATGATCTTCACGGGCTTGCCGGTGATCGTCTTGGAGACGGGCTTCCACCGTGCGACGATGCCGCGGACCGGAACGGTTGCGCCGTTCCGAGGGGAGAGGAGCTTTGGGCCCGCCGGGATGTCGTGCGTGAGCCAGGCCTGTCCCGAAGTCTGGCCGTTGCTCTTACCGTTTTCCTGCGCCGGGCCGGCGATTGTGTACTTGCCTTCCGGCAGCTTGGCGAGCACCTCGTCGATCGGCACGTCGGCATTCGCGGGCTCGACGGATTCGAAGAACAGCTCGGTTAGCCCCAGGTCGGCGAGTGTGCCGCGGGCCTCGAATGCCAGCACGTCGCCGGCCGGCCCGCGCACGTCGAGCCGCTGCCAGCCCTCGCTGTCGATGAATCCCTGAAAGCCGGTGTCGTTGTCGGTCGCGTTGTGCTCGATGTTGAGCTTCGCGTCCTTGAGCGGGATGGAGGCCTGCCCCAGGCTCACGTTCGAAGCCGTACCCTGTTCAGTAACCCCAACGGAGCCGCCCGTCTTGTCAACGGCCGTGG
>JBKJWJ010000183.1:0-4216 GCA_046716905.1 Gaiellaceae bacterium | reverse complement strand
CCCCAGCATGTGCACTTCGTTCCGCGCCTCACCGCGCTCGCAGGAGTCGAGCTTGGCGCAGGGCTTTACGTGAACGCGGTGCCGCCCGAACAGGCGGCGGAGAAGCTCAGAGGCTAGGTACCGAGCGCTTCGGGATGTTGCCGCTCACGAAAGCGGCGGGCCGCCTCGATCGCGGCGCCGAGGTTGAGACCCATGTCCTTGGCCTGCTTGATGAGCATCACGGTCTCGACGGCGTCCATGTCGTAGATCCGCTGCTTGCGACCCTTGGTCGGGATCTGCGCCTTGTTCGTCCAGTAGTCGAGCTGCATCTTCGAGATGCCGGCCATTTGGCAGACCTGTCCGAGGTAGAGCTCGACCTTGCCGAGATGCTCGGCAAGATTGATTGGTTCGAGCAGATCAGCTTGTGTGCTTGGAGACATACGACACCTTCGTTCGATTCAGATTCCGGCCCCGATCCGGATATATATCGCGAGAAGTGCCGTTTGGCTAGTGCGAACCGTCGTAAATCGGCGTGAAACTGTCGCTGCGACCGCGGAAAATCTACTCAGAAGGCGGCGGAACGGCTCCGTCCGGAGACGGCTCGAGAGTGTCCTCGCCGACCTCGGCGGACTCTGCCTCGGACTCGACGACCGGGGCGAGGGCCGAGACCCGCTCTCCCTCCCGCAGGCGCATCACGATCACGCCCTGGGTCGAGCGGCCCGCCCGCCGAATTCCGTCGACAGGCATGCGGATGACCGTGCCGCCTGTGGAGATCAACATGACCTGGTAGCCCTCGCGCACGACCCGGGCGCCGGCGAGCTGTCCTCTGGCCTCTGTCAGCTGCACCGTCTTGACCCCGAGCCCGCCGCGTCCCTTCACGGGATACTCGTCGACCCTCGTCCGCTTGCCGTAGCCATTCTCGGTCACGACGAGAAGGTCCGAGGTGATCTCCGCCCGGGCGATCTCGATCACGGCGTCGCCCTTCCGGAGCTTCATCCCGCGAACTCCACCGGTCGCGCGTCCCATCGCCCGCGCCTCTTTCTCGTGGAAGCGGATCGCCTGGCCCTTGCAAGACACCATGAGAATGTCGTCGTCGCCGCCCGTGTGCACCACACCGACGAGCTCGTCTTTGTCGCGGAGGTTGATCGCGATGATCCCATCCGCCTTCAGTGGAGTGTTGTAATCCTTGAAGCGGGTCTTCTTGACGATGCCGTTCTTCGTCGCGAGGACGAGGTACTCCGCCTCGCTGAAGTCGCGGGTGGCGATGACCGCCTTGGTGGTCTCGCCTTGCTGGTACGGAAGGAAATTCGGAATCGCTCGTCCCTTCGCCTGGCGCGTGCCGAGTGGCAGCTCGTGCACCTTCAGGCGGTAGATCTTTCCGGCGGTGGTGAAGAACAGCAGGTAGTCGTGGGTCGAGGCGACGAAAAGGTGCTCGATGTAGTCGTCGTCCTTCAGATCCATGCCCATGACGCCGATCCCGCCGCGGCGCTGCTCGCGGTACGTGGTCACCGGTAGGCGCTTGATGTAGCCCGAGCGTGTGATCGCGATGACCATGTCCTCCTCGGCGATCAGATCCTCGAGCTCGAACTCTCCTTCGGCCGCCATGATCTCGGTGCGGCGATCGTCGTTCTTCGCGTAGATCGACTTGATCTCCAGGATCTCCTCGCGGATCAGCCCGTCGACCCGCGCCTCGTCGCCGAGGATCGTGCGGAGCTCCGCGATCAGCTCCTGCAGGTCGCCGAACTCGTCCTCGATGCGCTTCCGCTCGAGGCCCGTGAGGCGCTGAAGGCGGAGGTCGAGAATCGCCTGCGCCTGAATCTCGCTGAGCTCGAACTGGCGCTGGAGTCCTTCGCGCGCCTCGTCGGGATCGGCGGAGCCGCGGATCAGGGCGATGACCGCGTCGAGGTCGTCGAGCGCGATGAGGTAGCCCTGGAGCACGTGGGCCCGGGCCTCGGCCTTGCGGAGCTCGAACTTCGACCGGCGAGTGATGACCTCGCGCTGGAAGTCGAGATAGTGCTGGATCATGTCGCGGAGCGACAGCGTCTTCGGGACACCGTCGACGAGCGCGACGGCGTTGAAGCCGAAGGTCGACTGCAGCGCCGTGTGCTTGAAGAGCTTGTTGAGCGCGACCTGCGGGATGGCGTCGCGCTTGAGCTCGATCTGGATGCGCATGCCCGACCGGTCCGAGTGGTCGGCGAGATCCGAGATCTCCGTCAGCACCTTGTCGTTGACGAGGTCGGCGATCTTCTTGATCACACCGACGTCGCCACCCTTCTTCACTCCGTAGGGAAGCTCGGTGACGATGATCGCCGACTTGCCGCCACGCAGCTCCTCGATGTGGGCACGGGCGCGCATGACGATCCGGCCGCGGCCCGAGCGGTAGGCCTCCCTGATCCCCTCGCGGCCGAGGATGATCCCGCCCGTCGGGAAGTCAGGGCCCTTGATGTGCCGCGTGAGCCGCTCGACGTCGATCTGCGGCTCGTCGATCAGGGCGACGACTGCGTCGATCACCTCAGTGAGGTTGTGCGGCGCAATGTTGGTCGCCATCCCGACGGCGATGCCGGCGGAGCCATTGACGAGCAGGTTGGGGAAGCGGGAGGGAAGGACGGTCGGCTCGCGCCGCGACTCGTCGTAGTTCGGCTGGAAGTCGACGGTGTCGGCGTCGATGTCGCGAAGCAGCTCGGTCGCGATGCGCGAGAGCCGCGATTCGGTGTAGCGCATGGCTGCGGCGGGATAGTCGTCGATGTTCCCGAAGTTGCCCTGGCCGTCCACGAGCGGGTACCGCATCGAGAACGGCTGCGCGAGCCGGACGAGCGTGTCGTAGATCGCGGAGTCGCCATGGGGATGGTAGGAGCCCATGACCTCGCCGACGATCCGCGCGGATTTCTTGAACGGGCGGTTCGGCTGCATACCGGACTCGTGCATCCCGAAGAGGACGCGCCGGTGCACGGGCTTCAGGCCATCGCGCACGTCCGGCAGGGCGCGCGAGACGATGACGCTCATCGCGTAGTCGAGGAAGCTGGAGCGGAGCTCCACCTCGATGTCGCGCGACTCGATTCGGCCGGCGCCTAGCGGTTCGAGGTCAGACATCCAGGAAGCGCACGTTCGTGGCGTTTTGCTCGATGAAGAGCCGGCGAGGCTCCACCTGGTCGCCCATGAGCATCGAGAATGCGAGATCCGCTGCCGCGGCGTCCTCCACCTCGACCCGGATCAGCATCCGGTTCGCCGGGTTCATCGTCGTGTCCCAAAGGTCTTCGGCGTCCATCTCGCCCAGGCCCTTGAAGCGTCCGACCTCGATGCCGTCCTTGGCCAGGTCGAGCGCCTGATGCCGGAGTTGCTCGAAGGTCACCGCCTCCCGGACTTTCCTGCCCAGGGTAATGCGGAACGGGGGCAGGCCCACGATCTCCGTCAGGCGGACGTAGGACTTCGCGAGGCTCGCGTAGTGGGGCGACGCGAGAAGCTCAACGGGCACGATCACGTGACTTGCGGCGCTGGTCTCCCTCTCGATCAGCTTGACCCTGAACCCCTCGGCGGTCGTCTCCACGAGGTCGAGGTCGTAGCCGTTCGCGTCGAGGCCGTTCAGTGCCCGGGCGAGATCGACGCCGGCGTCGGCGCCTTCTATCAGCCTGTGCTCGATCAGGAAGTTGACCGTCGGCGCGCCGTAGTCGGCTCGCAGCCTGGAAGCCCACCCTTCGAACTCCGTCAGCGCGCTCGTGAAGCGTTTGTACCGGTTCTCGGTCAGCTTGGAGGTCGAGCCCCCGCGGTCCGTGACGTCCATGTCCTTCACGCGCTCGCGGACGAGGAGGTCTTCGAACTGCGATTCCTTCTCGACGTAGAGCTCCTGGTTCCCGATCTTCACGCGGTAGAGCGGCGCGGCCGCGATGTAGACGTAGTTGCCCTCGACGAGCTCGGGCATCTGCCTAAACAGGAACGTGAGGATCAGCGTCCGGATGTGCGCCCCGTCCACGTCTGCGTCCGTCATCACGATCACGCGGTGATAGCGGAGCTTCTCGATGTCGAACTCGTCGCCGATTCCGGTGCCGATCGCGGTGATCATCGCCTGGATCTCCACGTTCGAGAGCACCTTGTTGATCCGGTTCTTCTCCGAGTTGATCACCTTGCCGCGCAGTGGCAGGATCGCCTGGTTCACCCGGTTTCGGGCCTCGACGGCGGAGCCGCCGGCCGAGTTGCCCTCTACGAGGAAGAGCTCGGCGGACTCGGGATCGCTGATCTGGCA
>JBKJWJ010000182.1:0-2579 GCA_046716905.1 Gaiellaceae bacterium | reverse complement strand
GCTGCAGCCGGCGACGCTCGGGATCGGCACGGGTGAGCGAGCGGGTGTTGACGGTCCCCCAGAGAGACGACCACGCATCGAGCCGCTCGGTTGCAATCTCCTCGAGCTCGGGGATATACGCGAGCTGTTCCTCGGAAGCGTGCTCGAGCTCGATCTCGTCGAGCCCCGACGGGACGATCTTCGTGTACGGGCGCGCTCCTCGCCGGATAGCTGCGGCGTAGAGGGCAACCGCCAGCGGAATCGAGATCTCCTCCCCGTCGATCCGGTAGACCTGCCCTTCGCGGAGATCGAGCGAGTAGCCGGTGATCAGCTCGGCGAGCGTCTCGATCCGCGCGTCGCGCAACTACGGCTTTCCGACCGCAAACGGCCTGCTGACGAGGGCCGTCGTGCGAGTGGGATTCATCTCCGCCCGCAGCCTGATCGCGAAGACGTAGTAGCCGGCTGCGACCCGCTTGCGCCGGAAGCGGACGAAGGTGCCGAGGTGGGCACGGACCTTGCCTTTGGCAGTGAACAACGCCTTCGGCGCACGCTTGACACCGACCGCGGCAAGCAGCTTCTTCCGCCCGGCCGCGGGGAGGCCGCGTCCCTTCAGGCGGTACATGGCCGCTGTGAAGCTACTGGCCTCCTCAGAGCTCGAGACGAAGGTCCAGTTCGTGTCGCCCGCCGAGCGGCGGCGCTCTCCAAACTTTGCGTTGGCGCCGACCACGACCGTGGAGTGCCGCCAGGTCACGGGCCGACGGTTGCAGCGGGCCAGGCCTCGCGCGAGCACCGACTTCACGGCCCCGTAGGACGGGCGGCGGGTCCCGTCGGCGCGCATGAGGCCCGCCTGCCAGCGATCGAGGTCGGGCTCGTCGACCAGGCCGTAGTAAAGGGCTGCGCGCACCGATTCGTCACAGGCGTAGTACGGGACGAGCGCCGAGTAGACATCGGCCTGGTGGCGCTCCTCTGCAACCTTCGCGACGGATTCGCGCCCGTAGTAGGCGGGCAGCGAGCCGTCGGGCACCACCGTCTGCCAGCCGATCTCGTTCAGCCGGAACCGGAGCGGCGGAAGCGCGGCGCGGGAAGCCGGCTTCCCGGTCTCGGCAAAGATGGGTTGTGCGGTCCCGCTGAAGGCGTCCCAGAACGCCTGCTTGATCCGGCCGAGGTTGGACGTTCCGGCATTGGGCCACCGGTAGCCGATCGTGTGGTTGTCGGTGTAGGAGTTGGGGTGCGGGTGGAACGCGAGCTCGTCCATGATCGGCTTGCGCCGCCCGCTCGCCCGGTAGGCGATCCCCAGGTCCCTGATGCAGCGGACAGGGGAGGTCGAGGCGTTCGTGGCGGCGAGCGCGTTGTCGTTTCCGCGCGGTGAGAGCGAGATGCCGAGCACGGTGATCGAGCTGTTCACTGCCTTGAGCGCGTCGTAGGACTGGGCGAGGACGCGCTGGTAGGCGCCGCAGGCGAGGCCCACGCCGCTCGAGCTGAACTGCGGCTGCCAGAACCGCGGCTGATTCGGCTCGTTGCCGACCGCGATGTCCCGAAGCTGCGGATACGTCCTGGCGACCTGGCCGACGAAGCTGACGAACTGGCTCGTCGCCGAGGTCGAGCCGAAGAGCGCGCGTGCCCGGCTCGGCGCGATCACGATCGTGATCCCGATCCCGGCGGCTGCTGCGTTCGCGAGGTAGCGGTCGAGGTTCTCCCTCCCGGGGATCGTGGTCGGGTGTTCCGGATCCCAGGCGAGCGTGATCCGGTTCTCGGTCAGCCCGACGTCGCGCATGTCTGCGAGGAACTGGACACCGCCGTCTGCGGCCAGCTTGCCGCGGTCGTCCGCGACGCCGACGGTGACCTCGGCGGCGGCAGGCGCGGCCAGCGCGAGCGCCCCGAGGGCGCAGGCGAGCACGGCGGCTGGTTTGGTCACTCGAAAGCCCTTCATTCCTCGGAAACCCCGCATCAGTGTTGCACGACCTCCAGGACCGCGTCGAGGAGGCGGTTGGCCCCGAAGCGGATTGGATCGTCGGTCGGAAGGCCGGTTTCCTCCGCGACCCGTTCGATCTCGGCGCGCGCCTCGTCGTCCTTTAGCGAGCCGGTGTGGAGCGCGATTGCGGCGACCCGGGCCGGCCGAAGCCGGAGGGAGGCGCGCTCGTGCAGCTCGATCAGGTCTTGCAGACTCGGAAGCGGATGCTCGGGATACCCCTCGACATGGGTCGCCCGCGCCTTGTGGACGAAGACGTACGCATGCGGCGCGCTTCCGTGGATCAGGCCCATCGTGACCCCTGAATACGCCGGGTGGGCAAGCGATCCCTGCCCCTCGACCCAGAGGAGCTCGCCGCCACGCCGGGAGCCTTCCACTACGAGACGCTCCGCCGCGCCGGCCAGGAAGTCCGCGACGACCGCGTCCACGGCGATCCCCCAGCCCGCGATCGCGATGCCCGTCTGGCCGGTCGGGACGAAGACGGAGGCGAGGCCGCGCTTGCGTGCGGCGAGGTCGAGCTCGACGGCCACGGTCTTCTTCCCGATCGCGCAGTCGGAGCCGACGGTCAGGACGATCTTCGCCGGAACTCGGAGGTTCTCCCCGGTCGGAACGTTGAGGTCGGGTGGGGGCT
>JBKJWJ010000181.1:0-4505 GCA_046716905.1 Gaiellaceae bacterium | reverse complement strand
TGCGCACGTCGTAGGCTTTGGCCGTGTTGGCGTACCCGAGCGATCAGCAGAACGCGGGCTGCACTGGCTTTGCCAATGTGTGCGCGAGCCGGCGGAGAGGCGACGTACGGGGCGACGCTCGACGCGTGCACCGCAGCTGGACGCCGTCTTCTTGGCCGGAGGCCGACGTCCAGGCGGCCGCCCCGTGACCGCTTGTCTGTCCTGCGGCTCGGAGAACGGGCCGGGTGCGAAGTTCTGCTCGGAATGCGGAGCGCGGCTCACGCCAGGTGCAGGGACGCTCGAGGAGCGCAAGGTCGTAACGGTCGTGTTCTGCGACCTGGTCGGCTCGACGGCGCGGGCCGAGCAACTGGATCCCGAGGACGTGCGCGCGCACCTGTCGTGGTTCCACGCGCGCGTGCGCTCGGATCTCGAGCGTCACGGCGGAACCGTGGAGAAGTTCATCGGCGATGCAGTGGTCGCAGTGTTCGGAGCGCCGCTCGTGCACGAGGACGACGCGGAGCGCGCTGTGCGAGCAGCGCTCGCGATCCGTGACTGGGCGCTCGACGAGGACGCCGTCGACGTGCGGATCGCGGTGAACACGGGCGAGGCGCTCGTCACCGTCGGCGCGCGGCCGGACGCGGGCGAGGGCCTCGTTGCCGGCGACGTGGTCAACACGGCCGCGCGTCTCCAGGCGGCTGCGCCGGTCAACGGGATCCTTGTCGGCGAGGCGACCTACCGCGCGACCCAACGGCCGATCGAATACCGCCAGCACGCCGCGGTCGACGCCAAGGGAAAGCAGGAGCCAGTGGCGGTCTGGGAGGCCGTCTCCGCCCGCTCGTTGTTCGGCGTCGACGTCGACCTGAAGCCGCTCACACGGCTGGTCGGCCGCAGGCTCGAGCTCGACCAGTTACTCGACGCCCTCGCGCGTGCCCGGGCCGAGCGCGAACCGCAACTCGTCACGATCGTTGGCGTCCCGGGCATGGGCAAGAGCCGGCTGGTGCAAGAGCTGTCGGTTGCGCTGGAGGCCGAGCCGGAGCTCATCCGCTGGCGGCAGGGCCGTTCCCTTCCCTACGGCCAGGGTGTCAGTTACTGGGCGCTCGGCGAGATGCTCAAGGCCGAGGCTGGCATCCTCGAGAGCGACGCGGCGACGATCGCCGAGTCGAAGCTCCGCGAGGCGGTCGCCCGCGTCTGCACCGCCGACGACGTGGACTGGCTCCAATCGATGCTCCGGCCGCTCATCGGCATCGCCGAGGACGCGTTCGGCGGAGACCGGCGCGGAGAGGCGTTCGCCGCCTGGCGCCGCTTCCTCGAGGGCCTCGCTGACGAAAGGCCCACGGTTCTCATCTTCGAGGATCTCCACTGGGCCGACGACGGACTCCTCGACTTCGTCGACGCCCTCGTCGACTGGGCCACGGACGTCCCGCTCCTCGTCGTCTCGACGGCGCGGCCGGAACTCCTGACGCGCCGTCCCCACTGGGGTGGCGGGAAGCCGAACGCGACCACGTTATCGCTTGCGCCGCTCTCGGACCACGAGACGGCCGAGCTAGTGCACACGATCCTGGAGCGATCGGTCCTTCCGGCCGACGTGCAGGCCGCCGTGCTGGCGCGCGCGGGCGGCAATCCGCTGTACGCGGAGGAGTTCGCGCGCATGGTCGCAGAGCGCGGCTCCGACAGTGACGGCCGCGAGCTGCCCTTACCCGACTCGCTCCAGGGCCTCATCTCCGCGCGACTTGACGCGCTGACCCGCGCGGAGAAAGAGCTGCTCCAGAACGCCGCGGTGGTGGGGAAGGTGTTCTGGCCGGGGGCACTGATCGACGCGAGCCTCGACGGAGGGGTGCTCGACGATGCTTTGCGCGCGCTCGAGCGCAAGGAGTTCGTTCGCCGTGAGCGGCGCTCGGCGGTCGAGGGCGAGCTCCAGTACGCCTTTCGCCATGTCCTCGTGCGGGACGTCGCCTACGCTCAGATACCACGCGCCGTACGCGCTGAGGGGCACGAGCGCGTTGCGGCGTGGATCGAGCGGCGGGTGCGGGGCGAGGATGCCGCCGAGCTGCTCGCGCACCACTACCTGAGCGCACTGGAGTACTCGCGGGCAGCAGGCCGCGACGTGACCGCGTTGGGCGGACGCGCCCGGCTTGCGCTACGCGACGCCGGCCGTCGAGCCGTCGCCCTCAATGCGTTCGCGAACGCAGCGCGCTTCTTCGAGGCGGCTGTCGAGCTGACGCCGGAGGACGACCCCGACTGGGCGCGGCTGGCACTGGAGCATGCCGAAGCGGCCACCTACGTCGATCTCTCGAGCGACCGGCTGCTCCTCCGCGCTCGCGATGCGCTGGGTGAGGTGCACGACGCAGCCAGGGCGGAGATGGTGCTGGGTGAGTACCGCTGGCTGCGCGGCGACCTCCTTGGGGCCGAGCAGCATTTCCGGGCGGCTGAGCTCCTCGCC
The DNA here is from genome assembly GCA_046716905.1 of Gaiellaceae bacterium. Taxonomy (GTDB): domain Bacteria; phylum Actinomycetota; class Thermoleophilia; order Gaiellales; family Gaiellaceae; genus JACDAN01. The sequence continues at coordinate 2,086 of JBKJWJ010000181.1, read as the reverse complement.
GGCCGGATGACCGAGGAGGACGCTCAGCTTCGGGTGCTCGGGAACCTGGCGCGCTTCGCAATGCTCGCCGACGAGAATGAGCGTGCTGTTGTGCTCGGGCGGCAGGCGCTTGTGCTCGCCGAGAAGCTTGGTCGCGACGACATGCGTGCGCACGCGCTCAACAGTGTCGGCCTCGCGCGGACCGCTCAAGGCGACGTCGCCGGGCTTGCGGACGTCGAGGCGAGCCGCGAGATCGCACGCGGCGTCAGCCTCCCGGAATACGTCCGCGCTTGCGGGAACCTTGCCTCGGTGCTCGTCGGCCAGGGACAGCTTCAGCGCGCGACCGAGCTCCACCGCGAGGCGTTGCGCATCGCCTGGGAGCTCGGATACGAGGAGCCGACGCGCTGGCTCTCCACGGAGATGGCGTGGGACCTCATGATCGCCGGTGACTGGGGGGAAGTGCGGCGCATCGTCGACGAGCTCATGCCGGGATTCGAGCGGTCACCGTTTTGGATCGAGCCTCAGACGCGGACCTGTCGCGCCCGCATCCTCATCGCTGAGGGGGAAGTCGCAGACGCGGTCGCCGATGCTGAGCGCGCCGTTGAGCTAACTCGTGGCGGCGGCAGCTTTCAGAGCCTGTGCGACCCGCTCGCAGTCCGCGCCCGGCTTCACGCCGAGCTCGCAGAGCTCGGCGACGCGGCGCAGGTTGCAGACGAGTTGCTGGACATCTGGACCCAGACGCGGTTCGGTTACGTCCATGCATGGGTGCTCGACCTCTGGTACGCGGCCTCGTGCACCGGGAAGGAGCCGCGGCTGCAAAGCGGCATCGAGGCGTTGCACTCGAGCCCCTGGCTCGACGCGACGGCGTCACTCATTCGGCGGGACTTCGATGCCGCCGCCACGCAGCTCGACGGCATGGGCGCGGCCTTTCCAGCTGCGCTAGTGAGCCTCTGGGGCGCCGAATGGCTGGTCGAGCAGGGGCGGCAGCCGGAGGCGAACGTACACCTCGAGCGCTCCCTCGCCTTCTGGCGGACGGTCGGCGCCGCGCGTTACGCGCAGCGAAGCGAGTCGTTGCTCGCAGCCGCCTCATGAGCACCTGCCGCGCCCCGGCTCGGCAAGCGCCGACGGAGCGCCGACCACCGGTGAAGCCTCTGATCATGACGCCGAAGCCGGAGCAGCTCGCGCGATCGGCGAACTACTAGCGGCATCCGGTGCGACGCCCGATTGATCGTCGTAGGACCCACGGCGTTCGCCCGGAAGCACATGAACCGGTTCGTTCGCGCCGGACACGAGACTGGACTCCAAGTCGCGCTGTTTGCAGGCATTCGCGTCCGACGTTGGCCCGCGGGATTGGGCCACAAGGCGAGACGTCGCGTCTGAGCGGACAACAAAAATTCCTATTTGCAGGCACTTCGAGAGACGGGAGCGACGGGACTCGAACCCGCGACCTCCGGCGTGACAGGCCGAGTCGGGCACGCCGACGCTCAATGACGAACGTCGCTGAACAACTCTATTTGCAGGTATTTTGGCTCAGGGCTGCCTCCCCCTTCGCATGGTTGAGCCAATCCTCGAATCGACGTTTGGGCCACGAGTGGGCCACGGAATGTTGTCAAGCAGGACAGCAGGTCGTCGGATCATGGCGAGCGCCCACGGCTACCCGGCGTGCTGGTCACCTATCGCCGCCTCGCCTCTGATCTCCGCCGGCGAGACAGCGACTCATCGCGGCGCCGCGAGCTCCGTCAGCCTCGATCGCGTGCGCTCCGCCATGACGAGGTTGCCCTTTCGCTCGTAGAGCGCGAGCGCACAGTCGAGCTCCGCCCGCGGATCCTGACCGGCTAGCACCAGTACTTCTGCGAGGTCGATCAGCGCGTCTGCGTGCGCGTTCAGCATGCCCTTCTCCTCGGCGAGCGCGACCGCCTCGCGTGCGAGCCGCTCGCCCTCCTGGTGCTCGCCGCGCCGCGCTAGCACCTTGCCGCGCACCTGGCGCCAGAGGATCTGCGGGAGGGGTTCCTCGCTCGGGGCGGTCTCGTGCCCACGTTCGAGCCACTGCTCGGCCTCGTCGTCTCGGCCGAGCCCGAGCAGCGCCTGGGCGAGGTTGCAGCAGAAC
>JBKJWJ010000180.1:0-5258 GCA_046716905.1 Gaiellaceae bacterium | reverse complement strand
ACCACGTTGATGGCCCGCAGGCGGCGGCCGACCCGGTCGATCTGGATCGACCCGCGGTAGCGCCGGTCGAACCTGAGCGGCTCCTCACCGGGAAGGAAGATGAGCGGCGGCTTCATGGCGACGCGCTTCTTCGCGCCCTGCGGCAGCAGCTTCAGTGCTGGGCCGACAACGTGCTTGCCCGCCAGCGTCTTCGTCTTGCCGGCTGCATCGCGCACCCGGAACGACGCCTCGGACGAGATCGTGAGCGCCGGCTTGCTGCCCGCGAGCAAGACGCGAACCTTGGCGATCGGAGCCTCGCCGATCGTGGCGCCGCGGTAGTAGTGAGTGAGGATGCGGCGATAGTCGTAGCCGCGACGGGCGAACCCGTTTGCGCCCCACTGGCTCATCCCGACTCCATGACCCCAACCGCGGCCGGAGATGACGAAAACGGGTGCGCCTGGACGAGCGGCGGCCTCCGCTTGCGCTCGGCGCTCGTCTCGGGCAGGAGCGAGCCCTGCGGCGAGAAGCGCAGCGAGAATGACGGCTGTCAGAAGGATGCCGCGAGACATGGTGTTTATCGACCCGAAGATTCCCGAAGGAACTCGTTTGAGGCTAGCGCATACCCCAGCGGTCTCTCTACGAGCAAACCGTTTCCTAACAAGGCGCGTTTCCGCCTCTCTTGCTGGGGAAACGTAGGGTTCGTGGCTGTGCGGCCCGACATTCTTCCCCCGCGTTACCGCGACGCGGAGCACGTCGCCCGCGGTGGCATGGGCGACGTTTACCGGGCGACGGACACTGTTCTCGGCCGGACCGTCGCCGTGAAGGTGCTCGCCGAGCGCTTTTCGGATGACGAGGGGGTTCGCGAGCGCTTCACGCGCGAAGCGCAGGCGGCGGCACGGCTTTCGGACGAGCCCAACACGATCACGATCTTCGACGTCGGCGAGTGGGAGGCCCGGCCGTACATCGTCATGGAGTTCGCCGAAGGCGGAACCCTGGAGGACCTCTTGAAGGCAAAGGGCGCCCAGGATCCGTCCGACGTCCTGCGCTGGCTCGGCGAGGCTGCGGTCGCACTGGACGCGGCCCACAAGGCGGGCATCGTCCACAGAGACGTCAAGCCCGGGAACCTCTTGGTCGACAACCGCGGCCAGGTCCGCGTGGCCGATTTTGGAGTCGCGAGCGCCGTCGGAATGGACTCGATGACGATGACGGGAACCGTTCTCGGTACCGCCGGGTATCTGGCGCCTGAACAAGCCAGGGGCGAGCGGGCGACTCCCGCCAGCGACCGCTACGGCCTCGGCATCGTGGCCTTCGAGCTCCTTACCGGCGAGCGACCGTTCGCCGCCGATTCGCCGACTGCCGAGGCGGCGGCCCACGTCCATGCCCCCATCCCGTCGCTGAGCGACCGCTCGGACCTCCCGCACGAGCTCGATCCGATCCTTCGACGCGCCCTCGCCAAGGATCCAGCAGACCGCTACCCCAGCTCGGTCGATTTCGTCGCTGCCCTGCGCGAAGGGATGACGACGGCCGCTGCAACGACTCGCGAGTTCGCGGCCGTGCGCGAAGAGGAGACAGTCTGGGCGCCGCCGCCTGCCCCGCCCCCGCCGGCACGCCGCCCGAATCCACTGGTCTGGGTGGGCGCGGCACTGCTCGGACTGCTTGCGCTCGGCGGCGGGCTCGGCCTTGCCGGTGTGTTCTCCGCGGACGAAGAGCCCAAGGCGCGGACAGTCGTCCAGATCCAGACGCGAGTTGTCACGAAGGAGGGCAAGGCGACCACGATCGAGAGGCCGGTGACGGTGACGCAACCGGCCCCGTCGCCGCCGCCGCCACCCCCGCCCGCGACGACCGCCACGACGGCGCCAACGACCACTGCCCCGACGTCTCCGTCCAGCAAGAGCGGCACCCAGCTGACTGACGAGGCGACTGCGCTCCTCAGTCAGGGCCGATGGCAGGAGGCCGAAGCCGTCTCCCGACAGGCGGTCGCGAAGTTGAACGGCTCCGGCGAGCTCTACGAGGCGTACGCGAACTACAACCTCGGCCGCGCGCTCGTCGAGCTAGGTCGTTGCGACGAGGCACTCCCCCATCTCGACAAGTCCGAGCAGATCCAGGGCAGCCGGAGTCAGATCCGCGAAGCTCGCGCGCGCTGCAGCTGACTAGCCGAGTCGCGCAGCGTACTGCTGCTCGTAGTACTCGCGGTACTCGCCGGACTTGAGCGGCTCCCACCAGCTTCGGTTCTCGCGATACCACTCGACGGTAGCCGCGAGGCCCTCGTCGAACGAATGCGCTGGCGACCAGCCGAGGTCACGGAGCTTGGAGTCGTCCAGGGCGTACCGGCGATCGTGTCCCGGCCGATCGTCCACGTGGCGGACCAGTGATGGATCGGCGTCGGTCAGATCGAGGATGCGCCGGATGACGACGAGATTCTCGCGCTCTTCTCCGCCGATGTTGTAGACCTCGCCCGGGCTTCCTTCGCGCAGGACGAGCTCAATCCCGGCCCCGTGGTCCTCCGCGTGCAGCCACTCGCGAACCTGCTTCCCGTCGCCGTACACCGGCAGCGGCTCACCGTCGAACGCGTTGGTCACGAAGAGCGGCACGAGCTTCTCCGGATACTGGTTCGGGCCGTACGTGTTCGCGCCGCGCGTGATCGAGGCGTTGACCCCGTAGGTACGGACGTACGCCAAAACCTGGAGGTCGCCGCCGGCCTTCGAAGCCGAGTAGGGGCTCGACGCCCGGATCGGATCCTCTTCCGCCGAGCTCGCGCCGGCCGGGACATCCCCGTACACCTCGTCTGTCGAGACGTGCACCATCCGGATGCCCTTCCGGCGGACGCACTCGAGGAGGACGTGTGTTCCGTAGACGTCGGTCTGGATGAACTCACCTGCGGCGAGGATCGACCGATCGACGTGCGTCTCGGCTGCGAAGTTGACGATCGCGTCGCAACCCTCCACCGCCTCGGCCACGGCCTCGGGGTCGGCGATGTCGCCCTGGACGAACCGGTGCTCGACTCCTTCGAGGTTCGCGGGGTTCCCGGAGTACGTGAGCTTGTCCAGGACGACGACGTCCTGGCCGCCCAGCACGAGCCGTTTCACGAAGTGCGAGCCGATGAAGCCCGCACCGCCGGTCACGAGAATCGTCACGCTTACAGCCTAATCGCGGAGGCGCCGCAGACACTCACGCAGCCCTTCGCGCCAGTGTGGGAGCTGCGGAGCGCCCTTCTCGCTCCGCAGCACCGAGTAGGCGGGGCGTGGTGCCGGCGCGCCGAACTCGCCGGTCGTGATTCGACGGACGCGGCAGTCGAGCGCGGCCTCCTCGAAGATCGCCTCGGCGAGGTCGGCCCACGTGCAGTCGCCGTCGGCAGCCAGGTGCCAGACGCCATACGGCTTCGCCAATAGCTCGTTCGTGGCGTCGGCGAGATGTCCGACGTAGGTGGGCGAGCCGCGCTGGTCGCCCACCACCGAGATCTCGTCGCGTTCAGCTCCGAGCCGGAGCATCGTGCGCACGAAGTTGTGGCCCGTCGGTCCGAAGAGCCACGACGAGCGAACGATCCAGCCGTCACCGATCTGCTCCTCGCCCTCGAGCTTCGTCCGTCCGTAGACACCGAGGGGACTCGTCGGGTCGCCCTCGACGTACGGCTCGCTCTTCGTCCCGGCGAAGACGTAGTCGCTCGAGTAGTAGACGACCGGGACGCCCAGGGCGGCGACGTTGCGCGTTCCCTCCACGTTCGCCCGCCGCGCGCACTCCGGGTCAGACTCTGCATCGTCGACCCTCGTCCACGCCGCAGCATGGAGCACGAGCTCCGGTCTTTCCTCGAACGGGTACGGCTCGACCACGTCCCATTCGGCCCTCGTCAGGGGGCGGGCATCCGGAAAGACCTCCGCCAGCGCCTTCCCGAGCTGTCCCCCGGCGCCGGTGATGAGCTTCACGGCTTGTTGGCGCCGTGCTCTCGGACGTAGTCGTTGACCGCGTAGTAGGCGTCGATCGACTCGCCGGCGTCACCCCAGAAGCCCTCGATGACGTCGTACTGCATCCTCCCGCGGTCGATGAACGAGTTGTTCACGTCGGTGATCTCGAGCTCCCCGCGGCCGGATGGCTCGAGGCCCGGGATGATCTCGAAGACCTCCGGCCCGTAGAAATAGATTCCGGTGACGGCGAACGAGCTCGGTGGCTCTTCCGGCTTCTCGTGGATGCGGACGACGCGCTCGCCGTCGAGCTCCGGGACGCCCAGGTGGCGGAGGTGCTCCGGGTCTTCCTCGCGGGCGAGCAGGATGCGGGCGCCGTCTCCTTGCTCGCGGAAGTTGTCGACCGCGTGCCGGATCGACCGCTCGACGACGTTGTCGGCCAGCATGACGACGATCGCCTCACCGCCTGCGAACCGCTCTGCGAGTCCGAGCGCCTCGGCGATACCCCCGGCCCGCTCCTGGTACGCGTAGGAGAGGCGGTCGATCCCCCATTCGTGCCCGTTTCCGAGCAGCCGCAGGAACTCTCCTGCGTGCGTCCCGCCAGTGACGACCATCAACTCACGGACGTCGGCAGAGACGAGCGCCTCGATTGCGTAGTTGATCATCGGGCGGTCGTAGATCGGAAGCAGGTGCTTGTTCGTGATCCGCGTGAGCGGATGAAGCCTGGTGCCGCTGCCGCCGGCGAGGATGACTCCCTTCACAGGAGCGATGGTAATCGGGTATCAATCCCGCGATGAGCGACAACGAGCGAGACCATGTCGTCGAGCCGGATGCAGGCGTCGTCGAGGGCGAGGATCAGATCCCTCGCCAGCCGGCGCCACCGCTCGATCCCTACACGCCCGAGCCGGGCCCAGGCCCGGGCGAGCAGCGCGCGTTCAACGTCATGCGGCTCGCCTGGATCCCGATCCTGATCGCGGTCGTCATCATCGTCATCGCGCTCGTCCGCTAGGAGGGTTTGGCGGGATAGCGCTCGTTGCCAGGGTGCGATACTCGTTTTCAGGCAAGGACGCAGGGAGCGTTCGTATCCTCGGATACGGGCGCGACTGAGGACGCTGTCCTGGGAGCGAGCAGCGCGGCCTGGCGGCACAGGCCGATATTTCGCCGAACTCTTCTACCAGCGGCTCATTTACCAGCCGGGCGGAGCGCCGGTGCGGGCGGGCCTTCGAGCGGCGACGGCTCGACGCGGAAGACCTTCGCCGCCCCTTCCGGCAACCACCAGTTCCAGCGGCCGAAGATCTTCATCGCGCTCGGCACGAGTAACGCCCGGATGATCGTGACGTCGATCAGGATTGCCGCCGCGAGCCCGAGGCCGAACTGCTGGAG
>JBKJWJ010000179.1:0-3859 GCA_046716905.1 Gaiellaceae bacterium | reverse complement strand
CGGCAACGCCTCGCCGCCGCGCCCCAGAGCGGCCAGCTCGCGCCCCGAACCTGCAATCTCGTGGCATCGCCCATCTAGTGGCGATTGAGCGGCGTTTTGGCGAGAGCTCGCCACTCTCGATCGGCGTGGAGGAGGAGGTCATGCTGCTCGACGCCGAGACGCTGGCCCCCGTCGGCGCCGTGCGCGACCTCCTGGCCCGCACCGAGGGGCTCGATCTGCCGGGGACGCTCAAGACCGAGTTGCATGCTTCGGTCGTCGAGCTGACGACGGGGATCTGCGCTTCCGTGAGGGAGGCCGTCGAGGCGATCCGGATCCTCCGCATGCGCGTGCTCGAGGCGCTCACCGGCCTCGGGCTGACGGTGGCGGCGGCCGGGTCCCACCCCTTTGCCGAGCCGGAGTCGCTTCCGATCACCGACGAGAAGCGCTACCAGGAGATGGTGGGCTACGCCGGCGTAACGGCCCGCCGCCAGGGCGTGAACGGCCTCCACGTGCATGTCGGGATGCCCGGCCCCGAGGAGTGCATGAGGACGCTCGAGACGATCCTGCCCTGGATGCCGGTCGTCCTCGCTCTTTCGGCGAACTCGCCGTATCTGGCGGGGCACGCCACCGGGCTCGCATCCAACCGGGCCGAGATCCTCGCGCAGCTTCCGCGGAGCGCGGCGCCGCCCGTCTTCGAGAGCTACGCCGCTTGGGAGCGGTGGATCGAAGGCTTCATCGCCACGGGGTTGATGAAGGACTACACCCAGGTCTGGTGGGACGTGCGGCCGCACCCACGCTTCGGGACGCTCGAGATTCGGATGCCGGATCAGCCCACCGACATCAAGCAGACCGCCGGGTTCGTCGACCTGCTCAGAAACCTTGCGGCGTGGGCGCTGGAGCATCCGGCTGACGGGCCCGCCGACCGGGGCTTCTACCAGCAGAACCGCTGGGCGGCCGCGCGCTTCGGGCCGGAAGCGGAGCTCATTCACGAGGGACGGCTCGTGTCCGCCCGTGACCTCTATGACGCGATGCCCGTCGAGAGCTCGCTCAACCCTGCGGTGTCGGAGGCGGCGCTCCAGCTCGGACACGACGATGTCCGGGCGGCGTGCGCAGATATCGTGGCGCGGACATGGCCGTCGTAAAGGAGACGATCGAAATCAGCGGCATCCGCTGCGAGCGGTGTGTCAACCGCCTGTCGGCGGCGCTCAAGGGTCACGAGGGCCTCGAGTTCGCGACCGCGAACCTGATGGGTCAGGTCATGCTCGAGTGGAACGACGAGCAGACGAACCGCGAGGCCCTGGTCGAAGCCATGGCCGGCGCGGGTTTCCGCCAGCAAACTGCCTGAGTCCTAGCGCTTCTCTTCGTCAGGAACGTCGGAGAGCCGATCGCCGAGCAGGGCGGGCGACGCGTCGGGCAAGCCAGCCATGTCCTCTCCGCCTTCGCGAATCTGGGCACGCTCCTCGACGGCGGTGCCGCCACCGGTGGCTTCGGCCGCAGAGGGACCGTCGGCGTCGTCCATGCCGTAGTGGAGCCCGACCGCATGGTGGTCGAAATCGTTGTCAACCTTCGGCGACTCGCTGATCATCTCTCCGGAGAGCGTCGTTCGAACCTGTTTCGCTTCCTCGTCCACGTCGACCGTCGTCTCGGGGACCGCATAACGATGTTTGCGGAGCGTCCCGTGCTCGACGATGACGTAATCGCCCTGGCGCTCGACGACGGTGCCCCACCGCTTGTCGTCGACAGCCGTGATGAAGTCATATCCGTCCATATCGATCCTTGTACCCGGAATAGCAAACCCCGAACCGTCGTTGATTAGACCTGTTGAACAAGGCTGCTACGGTCGAGCGCGTGAGCGATGCCTCGGAGAGCTCGGCCCGACACCTTGCCACCGACGCGAGAGACCGCGTCCGCTTCGAGGAGGAGGCGCTCGAGCTGTCCGATCAGGTGTACGGCGTCGCGAGACGGCTCGTCGGCTCTCGCGAGGCGGCGGAGGATCTCGTCCAGGACACCTATGCGCGTGCGTTCCGAAGCTGGCGTTCGTTCCAGCCCGGCACCAACCTGCGCGCCTGGCTCTTCCGGATCCTCACGAACCTGAACATCGACCGTGGACGCAAGCTCCAGAGGACGCCCGACCTGCAGCCGCTCGAGGAGAGCGACTACTTCCTCTACAACAAGCTGGAGCAGTCAGGCTCGGACGGGAGCCCGGACGAGCAGCGTGTCGTCGAGCGGCTCTCTCAGAATGACGCTGTGACCGCGCTCGCCGATCTACCCCACGATTTCCGCGACGTCGTCCTGCTCGTCGATCTCGCCGACTTCACCTACAGCGACGCGGCCCAGATCCTCGACATCCCGATCGGGACCGTGATGTCCCGGCTGCACCGCGGGCGGCGGATCCTGAAACGGACGCTCGCCGATACGGCGGTGGAGGAAGCGTGAAATCCGGCTTCGGGTTCGACCCCTGCGACAAATGCGAGCAGATGATGCAGCCGTATCTCGATCGCGTTCTCACCGACGGCGAGATTGTGGAGGCCGAGCAGCACCTCGACGGCTGCGACTACTGCCGGAAGCGCTACCGCTTCGAGGTCGAGTTCAGGACCTTCGTCCGGCAGGCCGCTGTCGCCGAGCCGATGCCGCCCGAGCTGAAAGAGAAGCTCCGAGCGCTACGCACCCCGCTCTAGCCCTAGCTAGTTGAGCGCGCGGGGAGGCCCGACGATGACGACCAGGCGTCGCGGGTTCTTGCCGGCGGGCAGGGGCCGCGCCGTGACGCCGAGCTGGTTCGCGAGCCTGCGTCCGATCCCCTCTCCGCCTGGCGGGAAGTAGACCGAGGTTTCCGGGTAGTCGAATCTGCCTGCCCGGCTCACGCGCTTGATCTGGTACGCGAATGAGCCCACCCTGTCCGCCACGCGACGCGTGTAGTTGATGTCGCCGCCGCCGTTCAGGACGTCCACGGAGATGCGCCAGGGGGGCGGCAACGTGCGGGCCGAGGCGCTGCGCGTGGAGTCGTCTCCGAGCCGCGGCGGGATGACGACCGCAAGGAAGACGGCGAGCGCCGCGGCTGCGAGCCCGGCCGCGACAGCGAGCCTCCCACGCGGGTTGCTTGAGAGCGGCCCGACGGGCAGGCCTGCGAGGCGGCATGCCTCACGCCGGTCGATCCCGAGCGACGTCGTATAGAGCAAGAGGGCCACCGTGGCTCGTTCGCTGGATCGGAACCGGTAGAGACGCCCTTCCTCGAGCCACTCGACCTCGTCGGGCGTCAGCCCCGCCCGCTTGGCGGCGTCCTCCGCTGTGAGCTGTCGCTGAAGGCGGGCACGCGCGAGCGCGGACGGCTCTTCGCGGACCTCGGACAGCACGGCCTCCATGAACGCGTTCATTCTGCGGACTCCTCTCTCAACCTGCCGGGAAGTTCATCGGCCAGATCGACGTCTCCTGGAGCGCCGAGGTCGTCGCAGGGCACCAGAACGGGCTGGAGAGCGCGCGCGCCCTCGGCCGGAATGCGGCCCCAGACCGAGCGTCCGAGCACCACAGGGTGCCCTCGGACGCCGTCGTAGGAGGCTGCGATCACCTCGCCGGAGCCCTCGAGCCACGCGGCGATCACGCGATCCACGCCGGCCGGCGAGAGATCCGGTCCATCGGCAAGGACGACCACCGCCGCCCCGACCTCAGGAGCCAGCGCCTCGAGGCCGCAGCGAAGCGAAACGCCAGGCCCGAGCGCCCAGTCGGAACAGTGCACGAGCCGGGCATCGGTCGAGAGCGGATGAGCTCCGGAAACAACGACAATCTCCTCCACGGAGCTCGCCCGAACCCGGCGCAACACCTCAGGAAGCAGCAAAGCCTGCTTCGATCCCCCGAACCTCGAGCCAGCCCCCGCAGCCAAAATGAC
>JBKJWJ010000178.1:0-3400 GCA_046716905.1 Gaiellaceae bacterium | reverse complement strand
CGCTCCAGCAGCGGTGGCGGGAGCTGACGGCCGAACAGCGGGAGTCGTTCCTGGCACTGATCGCCCACGAGACCTCGCGGCTGGCCGACCTGATCGGCGACGTGCTCGACACGTCCCGGATCGAGGCAGGCACGTTCAGTTTCTCGTTCGAGGACGTCGACCTGGCTCAACTCGTGCGTGACTCGGCCGCAGCCGCTGAGCATGGTCAGGATGAGGTCCCAGTCCGAGCCGTCGTCCGTGACCCGATTCCGTTGGTTCGCGGTGACCGCAATCGACTCCGGCAGGTGCTCGTGAACCTGATCGACAACGCGGTCAAATACTCGCCGGAAGGCGACGAAGTCCAGATCGAGGCGCAGGCGATGAACGGCCGGGTGCTCATCGAGGTACGCGACCATGGACCTGGAATTCCGCCCGAACATCAGCGCTTGATCTTCGAGAAATTTGGGCGGGCGCAGGTCGGCGAGAAGGCGAAGCCCGGAACCGGCCTCGGCCTCTTCATCGCACGCTCGATCGCAGAAGCTCACGGAGGAACGCTCGAGGTGCGGTCTGCGCCGGATCGCGGCGCAACGTTCCGGCTGTCTCTACCCGTCTAGCTCGACGCCCGGCGCGGGGTCGATTCCGCACGGGCCAGGAATCGGGCGACGGTGGAGAGCAGCTCGATTCCCGCGCCGGCCGACCGCGGAGACGTAGAGAGGGCCGCACGCCGCCGTCGCCTTGGCGAACAGTGCGGTGAAGCCGCCTCGTGGACCAGTCTTGACTGTCTTCCTGTAGCTGACTCCGCTCACGGAGGCAGACACGGACACCGACTCGTCGCTCGCGAAGCCGCGACCTGCGATCGTCAGCGGCGTTTCAGTGGCTAGCCTGAGCGTGGGGCGCGCGCTCGTCGAGTCCTTCGAGCTCGTGGCTGCGAACGCCGCAGAGGCCACAACCGCCACCAGAAAAACCACCGCGAGTGTCAGACGCAACTTGACACGGGGATTCATGTTCGCAAATGATACCGCGTCCTACATCGAGGTTGCTCTAGGGCGATATCACGCGGGTCCGCGTGACAAACGGGGAGAGGAGTAGAAAACTTGTCGAAGAGACACATGAGGCGCTGGGGCCTTGTCCTCAGCGTGCTCGCGCTAGCTCTCGGCGTCATCGTGGGAGCTGCGCTCATGAACGGAGGGTCTGCTGCCGCGCCGGCAGTGGGCTCGGAGGAGATCCCGTCCGCCATGGCCGCCAAGCTGGCGAGCCAGTCCAAGGCGGCGCCGGCCGGCGGAACGTCGGGTCTCCAGGAGGGAGAACGGAGCGCGGCCGACGACGAGTGGGTGAAGCACGCCACTCCGGGCGATTCCATCCCGTCCGCGGCGATCGCCGGTTCGAGCGAGGCCTGGGACCGGATGGAAGGCCGCTCGGACTGGGGCGGGGGTAACGCGCGGTGGAAGCCGCTTGGCCCCACCTGGGCCAAGGGGCTGCCGAACGCGTACCGCGATCGTGCGGTGTACAACGCCGGCACCCCCGACTTCAGCGGCCGGATCGCTCATACCGTCATCGATCCGAACTGCGGTAACAACGGTCGCGGAAATGACGACGATGACGACGACAACGGCGGCGATGGCGGTTCCTGCCGCCTGTGGATCGCCAACGCCAACGGCGGCGTCTGGCGTACAGAGCAGGCGCTTGGCAAGCATCCCAATTGGAAGTACCTGTCCGAGGAGTTCGAGCACAACAGCGTCAGCTCGCTCGAGCTCGACCCGAACGACCGGCGGTACAACACGCTCTACGCCGGCACGGGCGAGTCGAATGCCTGCGGTTCCGGCTGTGAGGCCGGCGTCGGTATCTACAAGTCGACAAACGGCGGCGAGACGTGGAGCGGGCCGTTCGGGCAGACGGCCGGGCCGGCTTGTGGTCCGGGGAACCCGTCCCCGTGCAATCCGTTCTACAACCGGGCCGTCTCCTCGATCGAGGTCAAGCCCGGCAACTCCGACGTCATCTACGCGGCAACCGGCCGCGCGATTCGCGGGCTCTCGAGCTCGTGCTGCGGTGGCGTCGATGCGCTGATCCCGGGAGCCGCGCACTTCGGGCTCTACCGATCACAGGACGGCGGCCGCAACTGGCAGCTCGTCCACCAGGGCGCCAATGTCGATTGCACGGCCTTCACTCCGGATCAGGTCTCGCTGAGCCTGACCCAGTGCTCGCCGCGCGGCGCACGGCGGGTCTACGTCGATCCGGTCGACCCGAATACGGTCTACGTCAGCTTCTTCGGTCGCGGGATCTGGCGTTCGAAGTCGGGCGGCGATCCGGGCACCTGGGAGCAGATCATGGTTCCGGTCGGTCCGGGCTTCGCTACGGCGGCTGGCGGCTCTGAGCGGGCCGAGTTCGACATCGTCAAACTGGGCGGCGAGACACGGATGTACGTCGGTGTCGGCGGCGGGACCGCTCCGTACGCACGCTTCCGGCGCAACGACGCGGTTCGGACCGCCCCGGGAGCCGCAGTAGCGGCGAGCTGGGTCGATCTGACCAGCATTGTTCCGGACACGCCGGGGTACTCGAGCTTCAACTACTGCGGCCAGTGCTCCTACGACAACTACGTGTTCGTGCCCGCGAGGCACTTCCCCAATTCGGGCGCGAACCCGGACACCGTCTACCTGTCCGGTGACAACCGATACGCCGAGAACGACTGGGGCCCGGCCAGCCCGCGCGCGGGCAGCAACCCGGGCACCACGGCCAACGGGCGTGACAACGGTCGTGGGGTCGCCCTGTCGACCAACGGCGGCGCGTCGTTCTTCGACATGACCGACGACGACAAGGACGGCATCTACCCGGTCGAGCTCCATCCCGACCACCACGCACTGACGGTGAACCCGCGGAACTGGAAGCAGTTCTTCGACGTCGGCGACGGTGGAATTGTCCGGTCGAACGGCCGGTTCATCGACGATTCGGGCGACTGTGTCCAGCCCAAGGGCTATACAGGCAGTCAGCTCGCCTTCTGTCAGATGATGCTCAAGCAGATCCCGGAGCGGCTCCAAACGCTCAACAAGGGTCTGCGGACGCTTCACTTCTACCAGCTCGATTACAGCCCGTTCGACTTCGACACGATCGTGGGCGGGACCCAGGACAACGGTTCGTGGGAGCGCGGGGACGGCCCCGGCTCGGGCACGAACAGCGGGCCGGCGGTGCTTCCGCCGTTCGGCACAGGCATCGACGCCAACCAGTTCCCGACCGCCAACGAGTGCCTCGGACGCAACCGGGGCGATGACGATGACGACGGCGGGAGCAACGGAAACGGTCGCGGCTCAGGCGGCGAGCAGATCTGGGTGAACACGAACATCGCGGACGGAGGCCACAACGGCTTTGACCTCGGTGATCCGTGCTTCCGCCTCAGTGGCTTCCAGCAGGGCCAGACCATGGTCTCGTA
>JBKJWJ010000177.1:0-3196 GCA_046716905.1 Gaiellaceae bacterium | reverse complement strand
TCCTCCATGAGCGCAACCTCGGAGATGAGGAACCGCGCCGGAAGCAACCTCTCCAGCCGCTTCTCGACCCGGAGGCGAGTTGCTTCCCGGTCCTCACCGCCGGTGAGGACTAGCGACGCATGCGGCGGGGGATCAGCGCCGGCCTCCCCGTAAGGCGGGAACTGCGGGAAGAGCCGCCAGAGCGCCCGCATCAGATCCCGCAAAGGCTGCTCCGGCTCCGGAACGGCGTACACGGCACCACCCTCCGCCCACTGGGCGAGACGCGCGAGTTCGAGGTCGAACGGTTGGTGCGATGCGAAGAACGAGCGGAGCGTCTCCCGGTGCTCGCCGACCTCCTCCGGCGACGCAAAGGGGTAGAGGAGCGTGATGGAGAGCGGGATTCCCTCGTCCACCCGCTCCGGGTAGAGCTCGTCGTGGGCTGCCGCGAAAGCAGGGCTCTGATCGGCGAGCAGGAGCGCGAGGTACGTGTCCAGAGCGCTTAGCCCGCGGCCAGCTCGCGCTCTTTGAGCCCGAGGATCGACCGTGCGATCACGAGTCGCTGGATCTCGCTCGTGCCCTCGTAGATCTCGGTGATCTTCGCGTCGCGGTAGTAGCGCTCGACCGGAAACTCCTTCGTGTAGCCGTAGCCGCCGAGCACCTGGATCGCCTCGGCGGTCTGGCGGCGGGCCATCTCCGAGGCGAAGAGCTTCGCCTTCGCGCCCTCTTCCGTGTGCGGCTTCCCCTGCTGCTTCAGCCAGGCTGCGCGATAGACGAGCAGGCGAGCTGCGTCGATCTCCATCGACATGTCCGCGAGCTTGTGCTGAATGGCCTGGAACTCGGCGATCCGCTTTCCGAACTGGCGCCGCTCGAGCGCGTAGTTCCGCGCGAAGTCGTAGGCGGCCTGGGCGATGCCTAGCGCCTGAGCCGCGATCCCGATGCGACCGCCGTCCAGGGTCGTCATCGCGACGGCGAAACCCTTGCCCTCCTCGTGGAGAAGCCGGTCGCGGCCGACCTCGGCGCCCTCAACGACGATGTCGTTCGTCACAGAGGAGTTGAGGCCGAGCTTCTCCTCCGTTCTCGTGATGCGAACGTGCTCGGCGTCGAGCACGAAGGCCGAGACGCCTCGCGCGCCCGGCGTTTCCTGGTCCGTTCGGGCGAAGAGCAAGAACGTTCCGGCGTGGTCACCGTTCGTGATCCATTGCTTGGCGCCGGTGATCGTCCAGCCGTCGCCGGTCGGCTCGGCCTTCGTGCGCAGCGAGCCCGCATCGGAGCCGGCCTCCGATTCGGTGAGAGCGAAGGATCCGAGGTGCTCCCCGCGCGCGAGCGGCGGGACGAACCGGGCTCGCTGCTCGTCGGTGCCGAAGGTGAGGATCGGGAGGGTCACGGCGCTCGTGTGGACGGCAACGGTGACCCCCACTCCCGCATCGGCCCGAGAGAGCTCCTCGAGGACGAGGACGTAGGAGAGAAAGTCGGCACCGGCGCCGCCGAGGTCCTCCGGGATGCAGGCGCCCATGAGCCCGAGCTCGGCGAGCTTCCCGAAGAGCTCTCGCGGAAAGCGGTGCTCGCGGTCCCACTCGGCGGCGTGCGGCTCGATCTCCGCGTGCGCGAACTCGCGCGTGAGCGCCTGGATCTCCCGCTGATCGTCGGTGAGCTCGAAGTCCATGAGGGCGAGTATACGAAGGCTGTTTAGTACACAAATGCTATCGTATTGATTACACAAATGGTTAGTGCAGACATTCTTCGCGAGGGTCGACTCCGGGCCGGGCTTACGCAGGCAGAGCTCGCACGCCGCGCCGGTCGGACACAGTCGCAGATTGCGCGGTGGGAGACGGGCAAGGTCGAGCCGAGCCTGGAGACCCTGCGGCGCTTGATTCGGGCCTGCGGGCTGGAGCTGACCTATGCCCTTGCGAACTACGACGACTCGTACGTGCCGTACATCGAGCGGCTGCTCGAGCTTTCACCGCAGGAGCGGATCGAGGACGCGCTCCATCGCGAGGCCGTGTTCGGGGAGATCCGTGGCGCCGCCTAGTCGGCTCGATCCGCAACACCTCATCAGCACGCTGGCCCGACACGAGGTTCGCTTCATCGTCATCGGCGCGGTTGCCGCGATCGCCCAGGGGTACCCGCTGAACACGCAGGACCTCGACGTGACACCCGACCGGGATGCGGAGAATCTCGAGCATCTCGCCGCGGCCTTGGTCGACCTCGACGCCCGGCTGCGCGTTTCGAACGACCCCTCGGGTGTCGAGTTTCCAATCGAGCCGCGATTTCTCGGGAGCGTGGACAGCTGGACGCTCAGCACGCCAGCAGGCGATGTGGATCTGCTCTTCGCTCCGTCGGGAACTCACGGATATGACGATCTGAAGAGCGCCGCTGTCCCTGCAGTCCTCTGGGGTCACGAGGTGCTCGTCGCGTCGCTCCCAGACATCATTCGGATGAAGGAAGCGGCTGGGCGGCCCAAGGACCTCGCCCAGCTTCCCGCGTTACGACAGACGCTCGAGATTCGTCGCGAGCGTGGTCAGTCGTAGCTGAAGAAGCCCTGCCCGGACTTCCGGCCGAGCCGGCCCTCCCCGACGAGCTCACGGAAGAGCGGGCAGGGCGCGTACTTCTCGTCGCCGAGCCCCTCGCGCAGCACCTCCATGATCGCGACGCAGGTGTCGAGCCCGATCAGGTCGGCGAGCGCGATCGGGCCCATCGGGTGCGCGAAGCCGAGCTTCGCGATCGTGTCGATCGCCTCGGCCTCCGCCACTCCATCGTGGAGCGCCCAGACCGCTTCGTTGATGAACGGCATCAGGATCCGGTTCGAGACGAAGCCCGGGAAGTCGTTCGCCTGGGCCGGCGTCTTGCCCAGGTCCTCGGCCAGCTCGACGATCGCGCGCGTGGCCTCGGCGGAGGTCTGCAGGCCGCTGATCACCTCGACCAGCTTCAGCACGGGCACCGGGTTGAAGAAGTGCATGCCGACGACGCGGTCGGGCCGCTCTGTGACCGCACCCAAAGACGTGATCGGGATCGACGAGGTGTTGGAGGCGAGGATCGCCTCGGCAGGAAGCGTCCGGTCGGCTTGCCGGAAGATCCCCTCCTTGACGGCCGCGTCCTCGACGACGGCCTCGATCATCAGTTCGGCGGCAACCAGGTCGTCAACCGGCCCGACGCGGGCGAGCACCTCGTCCGGGTCGGCCCCGCCCTTCTCGGCCAGCTTGCCGAGACTCTTGCGCAT
>JBKJWJ010000176.1:0-6510 GCA_046716905.1 Gaiellaceae bacterium | reverse complement strand
CGTCGATCGAGGCGTACGTCTCCTGCTTCCTCTGCGACGGAGCAGGCTGCCGCGTGTG
The DNA here is from genome assembly GCA_046716905.1 of Gaiellaceae bacterium. Classification (GTDB taxonomy): domain Bacteria; phylum Actinomycetota; class Thermoleophilia; order Gaiellales; family Gaiellaceae; genus JACDAN01. Next base: position 6,452 of record JBKJWJ010000176.1, on the reverse strand, counting down.
CCGGCAGTCCGGTTGGATCGAGATCGGCGGGGCGGGCATGGTCGACCCGAACGTCTTCGAGTTCGTCGGGTACGACCCCGAGGAGTACACGGGGTTCGCGTTCGGTTGGGGGCTCGAGCGGATGGCGCTGCTGCGTCACGGCATCCCGGACATCCGCGCCCTCTGGGAGAACGACATCCGTCTCCTGGAGCAGTTCTAGTGCGGCTCCCAATGGATTGGCTGGGCGAGTACGTCGAGGTGCAGGCGACCACGGAGGAGATCGCCGCCCGGCTCTCGATCTCGACCTGCGAGGTCGAGCAGGTGATCCGGCGAGGAGTGCCCGATCAGGACGGCAACCTCGGCCTCTACCGGGTCGGGCGCGTGGTCGAGGCCGGAAAGCATCCGAACGCGGATCGGCTCCAGCTCTGCCGGGTCGACACCGGCGACCCGGAGCCGCGCCAGATCGTCTGCGGTGCGTGGAACTTCGGTGCGGGCGCAATGGTCGCTGTCGCCCTTCCCGGGGCCGTCTTGCCCGACGGCAACCAGCTCGGGGAGGTGAAGCTCCGTGGCGAGATGTCGTCCGGGATGATCCTGTCCGAGCAGGAGCTGGAGCTCGGCACAGACCACAGCGGGATCCTCGTCCTCGCCGAAGGGCCCGAGCCGGGCACGCCGCTGACCGACCTCTTTGCGCTCGGCGAGGACGTCCTCGAGATCGAGACGACGCCGAACCGCCCCGACCTCCTCTCGGTCTACGGGATGGCCCGCGAGGTGGCCGCGATCTTCGGCGGCGAGCTGCGGCCCATGCCGGGCGAGGATCCTGCACGGTCGTCCGAAGACCCGGTGGACATCCGCATCGAGGACTTCGAGGGCTGCCCGCGGTACGTCGGCCGAACGTTCAGCGACGTTCGAATCGGTCCCTCGCCGCTCTGGCTCAAAGGACGCCTCGTCGCCGCCGGCATGCGGCCGATCTCGAACGTCGTCGACGCGACGAACTACGTCATGCTCGCGCTCGGGAGCCCGCTGCACGCGTTCGACCTCTCCAAGCTCGCGGGGCGGCGGATTGTTGTCAGGCGGGCCGCGCGCGATGAGGAGATCCGCACGCTCGACGGCAATATGCGCAAGCTCCAGGCCGACGACCTGGTGATCGCGGACGCCGAACGGGCCGTCGCGATCGCGGGGGTCATGGGCGGCGAAGACAGCGAGGTCACCGACGAGACGACCGAGGTGCTCCTCGAGGCGGCGAACTTCGAGCCGATCGGGATCCTGAAGACATCGGAGCGGCTCGGGCTCCGCTCAGAGGCTTCGGGCCGCTGGGAGAAGGGCGTTGACCCGCAGCTCGCCGAGCAGGCCGCGAGCCTCTGCTCCGAGATCCTTGCGACGACCGCCGGCGCCCGCTGGGTCGGCGACGCCGACGTCAAGGGCGACCTGCCAACACCTTCGACGATCACACTGCGACCGGAGCGAACCTCGACCCTTCTGGGCCTCGAGGTCGATGCCCGCGAGCAGAACGCGATCCTCACGGGTCTCGGGTTCGAAGCCTCCGACGACCTACAGGTCACCGTCCCGACCTGGCGCATGCGCGATGTCACGCGCGAGGTCGACCTGATCGAGGAGGTCGGCCGAATGAAGCTCGACGAGGTGCCGTTCTCGCTCCCGGAGCGAAGGGAGATGTACGGGCGCCTGAAGCCCGAGCAGCGGAAGCGTCGGCTCGTCGAGGACGTTCTCGCCGGGCTCGGGTTCTCGGAGGTCTACACCCCGAGCCTCGTCGCCGACGACCCGCGGCCCGACGCCTTACGCATCCCGCAGCCGCAGTCGCAGGACATGTCCGTGCTGCGCACGACCCTGCTGCCGAGCCTCGTGCAGGCGGCCCGTTACAACCTCGATGCGGGCAACGAGGGGATCGCGCTCTTCGAGATCGCGCACGTCTACCTTCCGAACGGGGAGCTGCCGAACGAGCCGCAGCACGTCGCGGGCATCGTCCAGGCGCCGTTCGCCCGGGCCAAGGGGGCGGTCGAGCGGATCCTCACCGTCGCACGCAAGCGTGGGACGTACGAGCGGGCCGAGCATCCGCTGATGCACCCCGGCAAGACGGCGTCGTCCGAGCACGGTCCGGTGGGGGAGCTCAGACCAGGACTGCTCGACGGCGAGTGGAGCGTCTTCGAGCTCGACCTCGACAGCCTCGAGCTCCTCGACGACTGGAACTACGAGGACGTGATCACCTACCCACCGGTCAAGCAGGATCTCGCCTTCACGATTTCGGAAGAGGTGCTGGCAGGCGATCTCGTCGACGAGGCCCGCCGTGCCGTCTCCGAGCTCCGGGAGATGACTCCCTTCGATGTCTACCACGGTGAACAGGTCGGCGAGGGCCGAAAGTCGGTCGCGTTCCGCGTCGAGTTCCAGTCCTCCGATCGGACGCTCACCGACGCCGAGGCAGCGGTGCTTCGTCAGAAGATCGTGAAGGCGCTCGCGGCGAAGTTCGGCGCCGAGCTGCGCGCCTAGAGCTCTTCTTCTGGCGAGAGCCGCGCTGCGAGCGCGCTCATGATCTTGCTCTCGATCTCGGGCGAGCCCTCGAGGAGCGCCTTGAACGACCTCTCGGTGATGACGAGCGCGCGGATCGGCGTCTCGGCCACGACGGAGGCGGTCCTCGGCCGGTCCTCGACGAGCGCGATCTCACCGAAGAAGTCACCCGCTCCGAGGCGGTTGATCTCTTTGTCGCCCTGACGTACGACGGTGTCGCCTTCGATGATCACGAAGAACTCGCGGCCGGGAGAACCTTCCACGGTGAGCTCTTTGCCCTCTGCGAGGTCGATCTCGTCCGCGATGGACGCTACCTCGGAGAGCTCTTTGCGGCCGAGCTGCGAGAACAGCGGCACGCCCTTGATCAGGTCAGCCTTTGCATCCTTGCGAAGTCTCATGGTGGGAGTCTAAGAGGTTCCGACATGATGACGCTTCGTCGTCAGGGTGCGTCCAGCGCGGCCAGGCGGACAAGGCTCATTGTGTTGGAACCTCATAAAACCGAAGAGGGACCCCGCTACGTACAGGGAGGCATGACCTATCGCTTCCGACTTCTCGTTCTCGCCGCTGTGACCACGCTGGCGGCGCTCGCATCGCCCACGGTCGCTCTCGCTCAGACGAAGCTGATTGCGACCGTGACCGACCCGGCTTCGATCAGGCTCACGCACGAAAACGGCTCTTCCGTCACGGATCTGCCCGCCGGGGCGTACACGATCGAGGTGCGCGACGAGACGACGTTCCACAACTTCCACCTGTTGGGCCCCGGCGTCGACGAGCGAACCGACGTCGACGGCACCGGTGTCCGTACCTGGAACGTGACCCTGCAGGACAAGCAGCGCTACACGTTCGTCTGCGATCCCCACCCGACGACGATGCGCGGCTCCTTCACGACCGGCGGCGGCCCTCCCGCGCAGCCGCAACCTCCTCCCGCTCCCAAGCCGCAGCCGCCGACGCTGACGGCGAGCGTCGGCCCCGGCTTCACGATCGCACTTCGCACGCACCACGGCGCGAAGGTCAACCGCCTGAAAGCGGGGCGCTACCGGATCGTCGTTCGCGACCGGTCGGCGATCCACAACTTCCATCTGACCGGCGCGGGAGTGAACAAGAAGACTGGCGTCGGCTTCCGCGGAACGGTGACGTGGACGGTGACTTTCCGGAAGGGAAAGACCTACCGCTTCCTCTGCGATCCGCACGCGAGGCAGATGAAGGGAAGCTTCAGGGCGACGTAGCTCAGAGGGTCAGTGCGACCGCCGGGCCTGCTTCACGAGGCCTGCATTCTCCCCGCCGGCGGCGTGGATGTCGGCTTGGCGGTCGAGCTCGGAGTTCAACTCGGCCCCGAAGAGCAGCGCGAAGGACGAGTAGTTCAGCCAGAGCAGCAGGATGATGCCTCCGGCGAGCGAGCCGTACGTCTTGTCGTACGAGCTCGAGAAGCTCGTGTAGACGGCGAAGAGCCCGGAAAGCACGAGCCAGGTGACGGCGCCGACGAGCGAGCCCGGGGTGACCCATTTCCACGTCCGCTGATCGAGGTTCGGGCCTGCGTAGTAGACGAGGCCGAAGAAGAGAAGGACGCCGGCGAAGGCAATCGGCCAGCGGAGGATCGCCCAGAGGAGCTCGAACGCCCCGCCGAGGCGAGCCTGGTCGGCGATCGCCTCGCCCACTGGCCCGCCGAAAACGATCAGCAGGAACATCGAAGCGAACGCGAGCCCGCTCGCGAGGACCAGCACGATCGAGGTGATGCGCACCTTCCAGAACGGGCGCGTCTCGATTCGGTCATACGCGGTGTTCACCGCCTTGATCACCGAGTTCATCGCGCCGCTCGCGGCCCACACGGCGCCGAAGGCTCCGAAGACGACGGCGACGGACGCCGCCGCCTCCTCACCGGCGGCGCTCTTCTGGGCCGTGTCGACTGCCTCCATGACCGCCCCGGGCGCCACGGAGCCGAGGAATTCCTGCAGGTCGTCGTAGGCGCCGATCAGGCCGAGCAGGCCGATCAGCAGGATGACCGCTGGGAAGAACGCGAGCAGCGAGCTGAAGGCGATCTGCTGGGCGTAGCCCATGCAGTCGTCGGCGAGGAACTCCTTGCCTGTCCGCTTGAAGACCGCGACCCATTCGCCAAAACCGAGCCTGTGGGGCCCGGCGGGTACGCGTCCTACTTCGGGCTGATCAGTCGCGGTCGACAAAGGAGAAGCGGCCGAAGCGGGCCTTTTCCTTCCCCTCGCGACCCCGACGAGCGAGGAGTCGCATCGTCGCGCCGATCCCGCCGGCCAGGAAGAAACCAGCGCCCAACGCCCCTGCTGCGACCGCGGGAAGGTTGCCGCGGAGTTTGGAGCCGATGTCGGTGGCGTCCTTCACCTCGGCGCGGAGCGAATCGACCGCCGTAGCGAGATGCTCGCGCTCGGCCTCGAGCTCGTGCCTGACCTGCTCGGGTGTTCGTGCGTTATCTGTTGCCATTGCTCTTCAGCGCCTGGGTCGTGAGCTTCGCCTCGTCGATCGCCTGCCTCGGCACGGGTGGGCTTCCCTTTTGGACTTTCTTCATTCCGATGAATGCAAGCACGCCTGCGACCGCGAACAGGAAGACGGTGACGATCAGGAGCGAGAGCCAGACCGGGAGGAAGGTCGCGAGCGCCGCAGTGATCGTCGCAAACAGGAAGCCAAGGCCGTAGACGACGACGAGAAGCGCACCGACGAGCAGGGCGATCCCGAAACCGAGCGCGGCAATCTTCTTCTTGAGCTCGATCGATGCGAGCTCGATCTCGAGCCGCGCGATCGCACTTGCGTGCTCGGCAACACCTTTTGCCGCAGCTCCGAGGCCCGGCCCTGCCTGCTGCGGCTCAGTCTCTGGGGTGGGCATGGCCCCTCCAGTCGATGACCTTGGCGAGGACGATGCCGGCGGCGAGTGCTACGCCCACGATGAGGAACGGATTCGGCCCACCCTTCCCCTTCTTCGGCTTCGGCCGCTTGCCGAGCTGGGGTGAAGTCGGTGCGGTCGGCCCCGGTGTGCCCGCAGGCTGGTTCATCGGCGCCTCGCCCTTGACCCTGGCTGCGATGAGGCTCGGCTTGAGCTTCCGGAGGAAGGCCGCGTCGTCGGCAAGCGGCTCGGCCAGCTTCGCGGCGATGCCGCCCTCGGCCGCGGCGCGGTCTGCGAATTCGCGCAGCCTGTCGGCCGCCCGGTCGATGACCTGGTCGGCTTTGCTCATTTCTTCGCCGGAGGGACTTCGCCGGTGACGAGTCGGTAGACCTTTGATGCGGCCGTGCGAGCGCCGATCGCGGCGACGGCCCCGAAGAGGCCGTAGATGAGTGTCCAGAGGAGCTTGCGAAGCATCGTCAGGAGATTACCGCCAGGGGGGATGCGGAAACCTGGCAGCAGTCTCGAATACTTATCCTGTCTCTATGCAGCCCGACGTGCGCCGCTTCGGAAAGCCCGAGCGACAGCGGTTGATCACGAGCCTGGTTTCGCGGCGCCGAATCGGGACGCAGCACGACCTGCTCGCGGCCCTGGCTGCCGAAGGTTGCCGGGCGACGCAGGCGACCCTGTCCCGGGATACTCGCGAGCTCGGGCTCGAGAAGACGCACGACCAGCTCGGGCGCCCGCGCTATGTCGTCCCGCAAGACGGCCGCCGATCGAATCCGAACGAGGCACTGGCCGCAGTGCTCTCGGCGTTCGGCCAGCACGCCGTCGCCGCGCAGAACATCGTCGTCGTCCAATCGGAGCTCGGTTCAGCTCCCGCGATCGCCCGCGCGCTCGACCGCCTCGAGCATCCGCTCATCGTCGGGACGCTGGCCGGCGACGACACCTGCCTCGTCATCACGGCAGATCGAGCGGCAGCCACGGCGCTCGCCCGCGAGCTCGGCCAGATCATCGGCTGAGCCGGCGACTGGCCGGCTAGTCGGCGCGGAACTGTTCGGACGGCGGCTGCGGATCGTGGTCGTCGAGCTCGTCGATCGCCTCAGGCGAGAGG